>JBCCLN010000196.1:0-7934 GCA_039026865.1 Bacteroidota bacterium
AATAAATTCAGGAAATGATTTTCATAAAATAATATATTGCTCAGTTTTAAGTAAATTAGATAATTTTAATAAAATCTAATTTCCAGATATTTGATAATCAATCTATTAAGTAGCTGAATAGTAACGAATAACACCCAAGTTTTTCGGGTTTAGACAAATTGAAGAAAAAGTAGTCTATCTCCGAAAGCCATCGGGCAAAAAGCCAGGCGGTTAACCTGGCCATCAAAGCCGTACCTTTCGCTACGAAGGGCCGGTAGGTTGTTACGGTGTATTACCTGCCCGAACCTGTATGTAGTTATGGTTTGACCTATGAAGTAACCTGTTCTAAAACACATCTATGTGACTAATCTGCCCGAGATCAACCCTGAGCTAACCGCTCATCATACCCATAATCATCGTTGCCCATGGCTGTTAGGCTCTAAACAAATAGCATCAAGAAAGTGCCGGTTTTCCTCACCAAACCCTCGGTCCTATTTAATAACAATCTGGCTGAAAGGGACTTGATCATGATTAAAACACAGCAGAGGATCTGTATTTGCTTTGGAAGCACTCAATAGTGAGGCTTTGCTACCATTAGAAGTTTTGTGTCTATCCTGAAAAAACAGCGCACTCAATGTCTTCGATGGTTTCAAGGTGTTATTTCAATCTCCAGAATATCTCCCATGGCAACTTAACAAGGCTGATAGTAAAACCAAATCTTAATTGATCAAAAAGGTCTAATAGCATAAAAATAGCATGATTTTAAATCATCGAAGTTGAGTATCAGAATTGATGTAATTAAGAAATTCATTTTTGTAGTCTTGTTCAAGGAATTTTCCATCAAAGAAAGCAGTGCCGGTGGTGCTATTGGTGTCATTCACTCCTCTAGAGGAAACACACATATGCGAAGCGTCCATCACCACAGCTACGTGATCGGTATGGAGAATTTTTTTTAGCTCATTTCCTATCTGCACAGTAAGTCTTTCCTGTACCTGAGGTCTTTTGGAGTAGTACTGAACGATACGATTGATTTTAGACAGACCGATTACGTTCCCATTGGGAAAATAGGCAACGTGAGCTTTTCCATAGATAGGTACAAAATGATGCTCACAATGCGAATAAAAAGTGATATCCTTTTCTACTAGCATTTGGTCGTATTGGTATTTATTGGCAAATAATGTGACGTCTGGTTTATTTTTTGGGTTTAGGCCTGAAAAAACCTCTTTCACATACATTTTAGCCACACGTCTAGGTGTACCTGACAAACTATCATCTGTAAGATCAAGTCCCAGTATCTGCATAATTTCTTTGAAGTGCTTTGAAATCATTTCGATTTTTAAGTCATCGTCTTGCTCAAATGCATCAGGTCTTAAAGGGGTTTCAAAAGAAGACCCTACGTGGTTTTCACCATAATCATCTACATGTTCAGTCTGCGGGGTATTCAACAAAGTTTCTTTCTGTTTCATAAAGTGTTATTTTTATCTCGTATTCCTTATCAATTCTATTTCGCAAAAGATCATGGATCACAATCGCGATGTTTTCAGCTGATGGATTGAGATGTTTGAATTCTTCTGTGTCTAAATTTAAATTTTTATGGTCAAATCGATTGATGATCAATTCTTTCATCAGATCGCTGAGTTTTTTCATGTCATAAACATATCCCGTTTCCTGGTCCACCTCACCGGTTATTTTCACAAAAACCTCATAATTATGTCCGTGCCAGTTAGGGTTATTACATTTTCCAAATACTTGCTCGTTTTTGCTGTCTGGCCAGTTAGGATTATGAAGCCTATGTGCTGCATTGAAGTGTTCTTTTCTAAAAACTGAAACTTTAGGCATGCTTGAAAATTACGGAAGCTATAACAGCAAGGTAGTTCAAAGTGTTTCGGTTTAAAGAATATAGTTTTCCGAAATATTTCAGGCTTTAAAAGATGGATCTATCATCAAAACTTTCCAGGCGGTGTCAACCTCACCTTCATTCAGCAGATCGGCTGCCAATTTGTGAAGTTCCAGGCGGATGTTTTCATCGCGATCAAACGAATTAAGAATTGCCTGCACTTCGGGTTCGTTAGAGAAGTCGTTCACTTCTTGTTGAAAAGGCAATCTCTCTACATTTCCCAGTATGCCTAAATGGTTGCCAGTAAGTACCGTACTTATCCTGATGCTATCAGGAATTTGATCTACTCCTATACTCATATTTTTCGTAGGTTTGGTTACCTCAAATATAGCATCTCCTGATGCCCTCACATACCAATCCCCACCCATTCTTCCAACTATATCAAGTTTATTTGGATTTATATTTCCTTGCTCATTCAAAACCTGATCATTAATATGTATAAGAAGTACCTCACAAATGACCAACTGACCAGCTCCTCCTTCTTTGCCAAGGGATTTTACTTCCTGCACTTTACACTCAAATGCAACTGGCGCCTCTTTAACAATAGGTGGTTTTACTTCATGTGATTTTAGTTCTGTAAGCCCTGCTTTTACAAATTCATTGATACCCTTTGGATACGCTGTGCTGCTCAATGACATCTGCTGAACCATTTCATAGGAAACAATATTGACGGTAACTTCAGGGTGTTCTAACACATTTTCCAGCGTATCCTTGGTTGTATTATCTTTCCCTCTTCGGGAAGGAGAAAAAATCATAATTGGGGGATTAGCGCTAAACACGTTAAAAAAGCTGAAAGGGCTTAGATTTACATTCCCATCTTTGCTTATAGTACTTGCAAAAGCTATTGGGCGAGGTGCTACTGCTCCAAGTAAATAGCCATGAAGCTCAGGAGTAGAAATATCTTTTGGGTTAATGATCATTTAATAGACTTTTTTAATATAGATCATTTTCTAATAATGACTCAATCTTTTGTGGCAGGCAAAACTTTTGTTGAGAGCTCTCCAAAACCAATTCGGGTTCCCTGCTTTTGAGCATACCCACGCATAATCACCGTATCTCCGTCTTCAATGAATTTTCGTCTACTCCCATCAGGCATGGGTACAGGCCTGGATCCTCTCCATGAAATTTCTAGCATGGAACCAAACTGACTAGGCTGAGGGCCGGAAATAGTACCACTACCATATAAATCTCCGGTTTTGATATTGCAACCGTTAATGGTGTGATGGGCGAGTTGTTGTGCCATATTCCAATACATGTATTTTAAATTGGAGTTTGTAACCACTTTTTCGTCTGAACCATCCGGTTGAATGGCCACCTCCAGGTGAACATCGAAATGCTTTTTTCCTTCATATTCAAGGTATGGAAGAACCGTAGGGTCTTGGTTCGGTCCTTCTATTCTAAAAGGCTCTAATGCATCCAATGTAACGATCCATGGAGAAATGGAAGAAGCGAAATTCTTTGCTAAAAATGGCCCTAAAGGTATATATTCCCATTTTTGAATATCCCTGGCAGACCAGTCATTGAACAGTACCATACCGAAAATAAAGTCTTCTGCTTTTTCTGTTGAAATCGACGCCCCTAATTGATTTTCTCCACAAGTAACAAACCCTGTCTCTAGCTCAAAGTCCAAAAGTTTGCAAGGACCACACAAGGGTGGTTCATCGTCATTTGGTCTTTGTTGGCCTTTAGGGCGGAAGATGGGTATTCCAGACTCAATAATAGAGGAAGCTCTTCCGTGATACCCCACAGGAATGTATTTCCAATTGGGTAAAAGGGCGTTGTCAGGATCACGAAACATACTTCCCACATTAAAGGCATGTTGTTCGCTGGACTAAAAGTCTGTGTAATCTCCAACCTGAATCGGCATGCACATTTTTACGTTCTTCTGAGGAATTAAGAGCGAAGTAACTGAGTAATGTGTTTTTAACTTATCATTGTCATTCTGTAATAAATTTGAAAGACGATTTCTTACCGAACGACCCATTTTTTTGCCGAGGGCAAGAAAATGGTTTAATGTGTTACGCTCAAATATCTTATCTGGAAGTCCCAGACCATCCAGGAAGCCGTAGTTTTGAAGACCTGCCAGGTCCAAAACCATTCCTCCGATGGCTACTCCTGCCTGTCGATAACCTTTTTGCTCAAAAATGCCGAAAGGTAAATTTTGGATAGGGAAGTCAGAATTTAGGGGCACTTCCACCCATGTTTGTAATTTAGGGTCGTTAGCTGCTATTTCAATCATTCTCTTGATTTACTGATTTTGATTAATTCTTCGATATCTGATTGGTCTATTAATTGGGATATAGCTCTCTTTGCTTTTATTAGGATTTCCAGGCTTATCACTCGAACAGAAACCTTGTTTATCTGAACCCGTTCATACCTTTTTGCATACTCCTTCAAAAGTAATTCTTTTTACAAGCTGCTATCATATCTATTTGAATAGACTATACCATAAAAGTGTAGCTCTATTAATTAAAGAGTCTAAAAAGTTTTCAAACATTCCACTTCACCTATTATCAAACCTGAATCAGCATATAACCTTTTAAGTTTTAGTAATTTTCGAAAGTGAGATTAAATAGATAATCCCATGCTGCATACTGATCTTGGATAGCCATTGATATGGGCCGTTATTAGTTCTAGATAAGACGTATCCACCTTGCTTACAATAAACAAGTGCATATATTTAAGGAAATGTTTGTAGAAAATATGTCCTCCGCTTTTTTTGGTAACAGCTTTAAATCAAGTGGTTTGCTCATCAATAGATAAGCCATAATCGGCGCAATTCAATCTCCAACTTTCGGCAAGTCTTTATTCTACAGATTTTTTTGTATCGTAAAAAAAAGTGTTATAATAACCTTTTTCATCGATTTTATCGGCATATATAAACGTGTGATTTATGGTTTAAAATTGGCGAAACCTCACGGAAAAGACACAGTCTGCTACTTTTGTAATTCAATTAACGTTCTACCAAATTTATCATGAGCATTTCGGCACAGTATGACCCATCTAAAGTTGAAGACAAATGGTATAGATATTGGATGGATCATGGATTTTTTCACGCTAGCCCAGAAACCGAAAAAGAATCGTACACTATCGTTATTCCTCCTCCCAATGTAACAGGTGTCCTACATATGGGACATATGCTCAACAATACTATTCAAGATATCTTGGTTAGAAAAGCACGAATGGAAGGTAAGGAAGCCTGTTGGATTCCAGGAACAGATCACGCTTCTATTGCGACAGAAGCAAAGGTAGTGAAAATGCTACGTGAAAAAGGCATTAAAAAAAGTGATATATCCAGGGAAGAATTTCTTAAGTATGCCTGGGAATGGAAAGAAAAATATGGAGGGGTCATTCTTAAGCAATTGCAGAAGCTTGGTGCGTCCTGTGATTGGGAGCGTACGGTTTTTACGATGGATGAGCGCTATCACCAGGCAGTGATTCGACAGTTTATAGACCTTTATAAAAAAGGATACATCTATCGCGGATTGCGTATGGTGAATTGGGATTGTGAAGCCCAAACTACCATCTCCAATGAAGAGGTGATCTACAGGGAGGAGGGCGAAAAAGCAATTTTGTACCACATCAAGTATGAAATAAAGGATTTTGGTGAGTTTGTAACCATCGCAACACAACGACCGGAAACGATCATGGGAGATACTGCTATAGCCGTGAATCCTGAAGACGAACGATTCAAACACCTCATTGGCAAAAAGGCCTTAGTTCCTTTCATCAACCGTGAAATTCCAATTATCGGAGATGATTATGTCGCATTAGATTTTGGAACCGGCTGTCTAAAGGTAACTCCGGCGCACGACCCTAATGACTATGAAATTGGATTAAGACATGATCTTGAAATCGTTGATACCATCAATCCAAATGGTACCCTCAATGAAAGGTGTGAGATAAAGAAATACATAGGACAGGACCGCTTTATTGTGCGAAAGGAGATTGTAAAAGATTTGAAGGGGGCGGACATCCTTGTTAAGGAAGAAGAATTTATCACGAAAATTGGTCGATCGGAAAGAACCAATTCTGTGGTTGAGCCCAAGCTTTCTTTGCAATGGTTTATCAAGATGGAAGAGATCTCCAGGCGTGCGCATGAGGTAGTCATGAACGATGAGATCCAGCTTTTCCCTGCAAAGTTTAAGAATACGTATCACCATTGGATGGAGCATGTGCGTGACTGGAACATTTCCCGCCAACTCTGGTGGGGACAGCAGATTCCTGCCTACTATTATGGAGAAGGTGAGAATGATTTTGTGGTTGCTGAGACACTAGAAAAAGCCGTACATGAGGCGCGAAAAGCCACAAGCAATAAAAATCTCAGCGAGAAAGACCTTAAGCAAGATGAGGATGTACTAGACACCTGGGCTTCATCAAACATTTGGCCTATTGCCATCTTTGATGGTTTTAACGATACCTGCTTTGATCCAACCACCGGAAAGATCAGTAAAGAAAAAAATGAAGAATTGAACTTCTTCTACCCCATTGATACGCTGGTTACCGCACCTGACATCCTCTTCTTTTGGGTAGCTCGAATGATCATTTCCGGATATGAATACCTGGATGAGAAACCCTTTAATAACGTCTATTTGACTGGTATGGTACGAGACAAACAACGACGCAAAATGTCAAAATCACTTGGAAACTCACCCGATCCTTTAGAATTAATTGAACAATATGGCGCAGATGGTGTGAGAACGGGTATGTTGTTTAGCTCTCCGGCAGGAAATGATTTGCTTTTTGATGAAAAGCTGGTTGAACAAGGAAGAAATTTCTCCAATAAAATTTGGAACGCTTTTCGGCTGGTCAAAGGTTGGGAAACAACCAATGAAAAGCAGTCAAAAGTGAATGAACAAGCAATTAATTGGTTTACTAATAAGTTCAATTTTGCACTTACTGAACTAGAAGACCACTTTTTTAAATTCCGCATGTCTGACGCATTAATGACGGCATACAAACTCGTATGGAACGACTTCTGCAGCTGGTACCTAGAGTGGATCAAACCAGAATATGGAAAACCGATTGATCAAAAAACCCTTGAGGCAACTATAGATCTTTTTGAAAAAGTACTCAAGATCCTACATCCATTTATGCCCTTTATTACGGAAGAGCTATGGCACGAATTGAAGGAGCGAGGCAAAAATGAAGCGATCATTGTTGCAGAATGGCCAAAACCCTTACCTTTTGATAGAGAGACCCTGAAAAAGACTGACACGCTTTTCGAAATCACCTCAAACATTCGTAATATCAGAAATGCTAAGGGTATTTCACCTAAAGAAGCATTGGAATTAATTACTTCATCTGATGCTATAAATACTATTGGTGATTCTTTAAAAAAGCTCGCTAATGTTTTAAGCATTTCCAATTCAAATAAACCTGCCCATGCATTCAGTTTTGTGATCGGATCGGATAAGTATTTTATTCCCGCTTTTGAGAATATGGATATAGAGGCAGAGCGCAAGAAAATGACAGATGAACTCAATAGAATAATAGGGTTGAAAAATAGTGCCGAGAAAAAACTATCCAACCGTGGTTTTGTGCAGAATGCACCCGCCCAGATTGTGGCTACAGAGCGCAAGAAGTTGGCGGACGCCGAAGCAAAGATTAAGACATTGGAAGAGAGTTTGGCTAGCATCTAAACGCTATCAGATAAGCAAAAACTTAGCATCCTCAGCACTTTATCGCCAGTCTAGGACAAACAAGTTTACGGGAATTCCAAGGTATAAAATAGGTTCAATTCATTCTTTTGCTAAAAAACTACGTTGTAGGATTCAGTAGCGTGTTTTTCGTCTTTTCTTAGAGACACTAACTAAAAGTGTATTTTATAAGTTTCTGATTTTCATATAGTTGCATTTTCAGAACTTTCTGACTTCAACCCAAAAATGAGGTAATAGATGGAAATAGTTCGTAAATTCTTTTTGTCGTAATATTGTATCATTTCAAATTCAAAAACATCTTTTATCGTTCAAAAAAAGATTTTCTGTCGATCATTATGGTGTGTTTGCGACAGAAAAATTTACGTCGATTCAGGAATACTGATTTGAGTTAGATGGAA
>JBCCLN010000197.1:0-7901 GCA_039026865.1 Bacteroidota bacterium
CTTTAACTTTAGAAAATGGATAGTCGCCTATCAGGAAAGGGTGAAAAAATGGCACCAGTTCTTCAGCACGATTTTTAACCAAAATAACTTATGCATTAAAATATTTATACGCTAGGCTACTTTTTAAGGGACGACTAGCTATGTTTAGATATACTAGGTAACCACCCATGACTATCAGTATTGTTGCTATCACCTGAATTATTCCGGCTTTATTCATCTGGTTAGTTTAAGCTCATTCAAAAATATACATTACCATCATTATATAATGTAGTAGGCTGCCCGCCATTACGAATAAATGCCAAATAAAATGTGCCAAACGCATTCTGTAATCAACAATGTAAAAAATGATGCCGACAGTGTAGGTTATCCCCCCCGATACAAGAAGCCAAAAGGCCGGTGGAGGAAGCATTGATTTTACCAGATCTATTTCAAAAATAATAGTCCAGCCCATCACGGCGTACATTAAAGTAGAAACGATGTTGTACTTACCTGTATGAAATATCTTAATTATAATCCCTATTAGGGCCATACTCCATTGAATTCCAAAATAAAGCCATCCGGTGGGTCCGCCAATGGTGAGTAATAATACAGGAGTATAGGTACCGGCTATTAACAAATAAATAGCACAATGGTCCAAAATATTAAAGACGTACTTTGCTTTTTGATGCTTTAAACCATGGTAGATGGACGAAAAAGTATAAAGTAGCACTAAGCTTACTCCGTAAAATAAAGCGCTAAATAGGCTCCAGGATTGATTACTTTTAGCTCCCAGAATAATCAATATCACAAGGCCACCAATGGCGGTTAGCCCTGTAATCCCGTGCGACATCAGGTTGAACCATTCTTCTAAATCACTCTGTTCTTTCGTGCTTTCTTTCATTCCTAAATGTGCTCAATAACCTGATAATCGCAGTAGGCGTATCCTTTTTAAAGTTACCGGTTCGGATTAAAAAACTGCTTATGGTTCAATTTACTCATTCAGCTTATCCTGTGCAGCGTTTTGTATTTCTGAAAGCTCCTCCTTTAAGACCTCATGGAGGTAGATTACATCCGTACGCCATCCGCTTCTGTTTTTTTTCATGAAGAATAGCCCTGAAGACAAAAGAGAGTTTCCGGTAAAGGTCTGTTGTGCGATGCTCACATTTAATTCCGGGTCAATCAAAAGAAATTGCCCTCCCCAGCCGTTAAACCATATCGTATTTTCGTCCGTGTCTATCAGCCAGGAATAGGCAAATGCGTCATATGGCTCCCTGCTGTCATCTAACTCCGATAGAGGTTGGGTACTCTCTTCTATCCAACTTTGACTGACTATCTGTTTATTCATCCATTTTCCTTTTTGACCAACCATGGCACCTACTTTAGCCAAATCTCTTGCACTCATAAATATCCAGTAAACAGGATAATCGGATTGCGTTTTCTCAGGAATAGGCCAGGGGCTGTTATATACAATATTTGAGGGGGCAAAATCTTGAAGTCCCAATGGCTTCGCCAGGTGGTCTTCCATAAATTCCCCAATCTTTTGCCCGGTCTTTTGTTCAAGAATGACTCCTAAATGTTGAAATCGAAATTATTGTAGAAATGAAACTCTCCGGGTTTGTACGGCTCCCTTTTTGGCCGATTACTTTTAGCATAGTCAGTTTCAGCCTCTGCGGGTAAGTAGACCCCTGAACGAGCCATTAATAAGTCTCTAATCGTTGCTGTTTTTTCTTGCGGTGTTAGCGGTGTTTTGCTTTCATCGATTCCAAGTTCTCCAAGCGTTTCTTCTAGGCGTAAGTAACCCTTTTCCAGCGCAATGCCGATTAGCAAACTCATAATACTTTTTCTGATGGAATGCGTACTACTTACGTCCAAGTAGGCTGAGTACGTAGATACCTCCAAATTAATTCTAAATTAATCTTTCACATTGAAAATTGCTCATCAATTGGTTTACCTATAGTCATCTCCGGCTATTTGGGAATCGTCTAAATGCTTAAGAATTTAAATTCAGAAGATTTTTTTTAAGTTTTTTGAAACATTTTTTCGACAAATACGAATATTAATTTAATTTCGCTTTTGTCGAAAAAATAATTCACATAATTATGAAAGGCACAAACCTGGGAGAACTCGAAGAAATTGTCTTACTGATAGTAGCTAATTTGTACGATCATGCGTACGGAATTCTTATCAAGAACGAAATAGAAGCGAAGTGTAATCGAAGTATTACCATCAGCACGGTTCATAACGTACTTCAAAGGTTGCAGGAAAAGGGCTTCTTGTCATCGAGATACAGTGAGCCCACAAAGGAAAGAGGAGGGAAGAGAAAGTTACTATTCACGGTTACGGCAAGCGGACAAACGGCCTTGAATACCATCAAAGAGATGAGAGAAAAACTGTGGTCGGGAATTCCAAAAGTGGCTTTCGAATGAAGGAAGTCTCGCCCCCGAAGTTTGGTGTTTTTCTTATCAATCGACTCTTTGATCGGTGGTTGCAAGAGGCCATAGAAGGAGATCTTTACGAACTATTTCTTGAGGACCTAAAGAAAAAAGGACGGTTTTTGGCACGAGCTAAATACCTTATAAATGTAATCATGTGCCTTAGATATTATCGATTAAGAAACTCAAACTCAAGCAACATTAACCATATGGGACTTTTTAATAACTATCTAAAAGTTACTTTTAGAAACTTAAGGCGACAGAAACTATTCACGGCAATCAACTTATTTGGACTTGTAGCGGGTTTTACGGTTTCGCTTTTTATGTTGGAGTATGTATTGCATGAACTAAGTTTTGATCGCTTCCACTCGAAGGCAGATCGTATTTATCGTGTTATCCATCAACGGTATCGGAATGGGGAATCAATACAGCATAGTAATATTACTATGCCTACTATAGGCAGACTTATGAAAAAGGATTTTCCTGAGGTAATCGAGGCGACACGAATACTTCCAGATTGGGGGCATATTGAAATTGGAGAGCGTGTTTTACGTGCAGACCATGTATTAGCTGTCGATGAGAATTTTCTTTCTATTCTAGACTTTGAGATTTTGTATGGCGATAGAACAAAGAGTAATCTGGATAACCCGTATGAAGTCGTTTTGACAGAATCTTATGCCAGGCGTTTGGTGAGTAAGAATGAATCCCTTGAGAGTTTGATTAATACTACCATCGAGTTGAATGGTGATTGGCTATCAAAAATCACGGCGATTACCAAAGATCCTCCCACGAATTCGCAGCTCCAATTTGAAGTGCTGGTTTCATACGCTACCTACGTTGATCAATGGGGGGAACGAGCAGACAATAGTATGGATTGGTCGGATTTTTATCATTATGTATTAATTGATGAAAACGTGAATATTCAGCTGCTTAATGAAAAAGTGGCTGCATTCGGGGATCGTTATTTTGAGGAGGAAGAGTCATCGGGATTAAGAGAGGAGTTTTACCTGCAGCCTTTGTTAGGTTCACATCTTGGTCCTTATTACGAGTACGATCTGGCGGTTGTGGTTAATGGGAGAGTGGTGTGGATGATGCTGGTCATTGCGATCTTACTGGTCGTGGTAGCCTGGATCAATTTTATCAACCTTTCTTCCAGTCGTGTGCTACAGAAAGCGAAAGAAGTAGGAGTAAGAAAATCCTTAAGCGCTACGAAGAGGCAAATCATTGCACAAGTTTCTATTGAGTCTCTCGTGCTAAATATTGGATCGCTTGCGATCTCTTTTCTACTCTGTTTGGTCTTACAGCCCTACTTTAACCGGTATCTTGGGTTATCTCTTAGCATTAATGACCTGATTTATGCAGATGTTTGGGGGATACCCTTTTTAATTATCTTCTTAGGTGGCTTTGGCTTGCTGGCACTTTTGATATCCGTTTATCCAGGAGCGCTCATAGCTTCATTTAGGGTACAAGATGTAATGAAGGGCACTTTTAAAGCTAAGGGTGAAGTCAGGGGGCTTAACCACATTTTAATTGTCTTCCAATATTGCATTTCATTGCTTCTGGTCGTAGCCGCTGTTGTAGTCGGGCGACAAGTCAATTTCATGATGCAAAAGGATCTGCAAATATCTATTGAAAAAACAATGGCGATCTATGGGCCTGACTTGACACCGTGGGATAGTACTTTCATTTCAAGAACCGAAACGTTAAAAAATGAAATAGCGGCCTTTTCCGGTGTAACTAATGTAACGGCAACCAACCGAGCGACAGGTAACAATATGGGTATTATCAGTCCTATTCGGTCTTCTGCGGATTCCGAGAAATCAAATATCACTTGTAATAGCATCAACATCCACCACGATTTCGTGGAGACACTTGGACTAAGGATTTTAGCGGGAAGAGACTTTGACCGTACTGATCATCACTACAATTGGAGAGACGTTAAGAACATTATGATCAATGAATCTGCTCTAGACTTGTTTGGATTTAAATCTCCCGAGGATGCCATTGGGAGAACGCTTTATTATTACGAATCAGAAGCTACTATCGTAGGCGTGGTCAATGATTTTCATCAAAGGTCTCTTCATTATACCATTGATCCCGTCATCTTCAGGCCAATGTATGGCATAAACAGGCTACTGGTTAAGTTAGATGCTACACCCACGGAAGGCTTACTCGCCGCTATAAAAGACAAGTATTTAGAAGTCTTTCCTGGAAACCACTACGACTATTACTTTTTGGAAGACGAATTCATGGCGCTATACGAAAATGAAGAGCGTATTAGTAAGATTATAAATGTATTTACCGTTTTAGGTATTGTAATTGCCGCGTTAGGACTGTACGGGCTCGTGCTCATTAATATCTCGAAGAAAACCAAGGAGATAGGGTTGAGAAGAGTTTTAGGAGCAGCGCTTCATCAGATCTTCTTTGCGGTAGGCAAACAATTGATGATACTTGTCTTAGTAGCAGTTGCAATAGGTGCACCTGTTAGCTATTTGTTGCTGGACAGCTGGCGCGCCACCTTTGCATACTCTGTTGATATGAATGTGTCTGAGATACTCATTTCCGCAGGTCTTTTATTACTTCTTGCCGTATCTGTACTTCTGATACAAACAAAACGCGCTACGCGTCTTAATCCGTCAGAAGTATTGAGATATGAATAGGTGGTGAATTTAAAAATTCCTGGCGATCAATAGCTTTAGCCTTCAAATACAGATAGTCTGATTTTAAGAGGTACATTGCAGAGTACCTGGGTCTGCAATTTTGCATGATTTATAACTTATTAATGCCTAGTATTTTTTTATTCTGGCCTTAGTTGCGGCATTGGTTTCTTTATTCAACGTCATTAAATCTTCTCTGAATTTTTGACGGCATTTTTAGTATATGGTGTCACACTTATTTATCTGAAATTGTCAAATTAAATAATGGCTAGTGCTTAAGTCAATGAAGAAAAGATTTAATGGATCAAATTGAGCATGCCCTTTCGGGCGATAAAAAGGCATTGGAAAATGTGGTAGAGGAGGTTAAAGATCTTATTTATAACCTTTCACTTAAGATGCTACTTTTTCCGGAAGATGCCGAAGACGCTACTCAAGAAATATTGGTTAGAGTAATTACCCATTTAAGTACATTTCAAAGGAGGAGTTCTTTCCAAACCTGGGTGTATAGAGTAGCGAGTAACTACTTGATCACCGAGAAGGCAAAAAAAGGATATAAGGCCAAAATAATTTCATTAGACGAATACGCAGATCAAATTGACACTGGACATTCTGAAAGGGTCATGTACACCAACAACCAAGGTGAAATCAGCCTGTTGGAAGAAGAAGTAAAAGTTAGTTGTACACATGGATTATTGCATTGCCTGAATCCTACGAACAGGCTCATATATATTCTTGGAGATGTGTTGGATTTTAACAGTTCGGAGGGAGCAGAGATTTTGGATATTACACCTGTAAGCTTCAGAAAGCAGTTATCACGTTCAAGGGAAAAGGTTAGAAAATTTTTGACTACAAAATGTGGACTTGTCAATTCTGATAATCCAAGTAGGTGTCAACGAAAGATCGATTTTTTAATTAATCAAGAAATGATAAATCCGAAGGCGTTGAGGTTTGCTAATCCTACCCACAGAAGTATTGACTTAATGAACAAGATTGATTCGTTGGATCAAACCTTAAGGGTATTTAGATCAGTCACTCCCCTTGAAGCTCCCAAAGCAGTTTTGGAAGAAATAAAACAAATGATCAGATCAACAACATTTTAGATTATGAAAGAAATAATAGAAAAATATGTATCAATATGGAATTTAAATGAGATTTCCTATCTAGCGGACATCTTCGACGAAAAATCAAAATACTGGGATTCTACACAAAAAGGTAACGCTATAAAAGTATTAACGAGCTCTGTCGCTGCAACTCATAGAGCTTTTTCCGATGTTTCGTTTCAAATTACCTCTTTGGTAACTACAGGTAAAAATCAATCCTTTCTGGAGTGGCAAATGACGGGTACAAATACAGGAGAGTTTTTTGGCTATCCGCCAACTGGAAAAAGAGTTGAAATAAAAGGGCTTGACTCCATTTATTTTGAATCCAATAAAATAATAGAAATAAAAAGCTTTTATGATAGCAGTTTATTTGGTCAACAATTAGGTTTTCAGTGAAAAAAGTAGCCATTCCGGAGAAGATGCAAAAGTTCTATGGGACCGGCACCATGTTGCGTCCTGATATAGAAGTTGTGGAATCAGCGCTTAGCAAAATTCCGGTAGGCAGGGTTGTTACTATAGCTTCACTGTGTGATCAATTAGCACGAGACCATGATACAAACATTACCTGCCCGATGAGGACAACTAATTTCGTTAAAACCCTTACTGAAATTCACTCTGACCATAAATGGGTTCCATTCTGGAGAGTTATTCGTAACAACCACCTACTGATCAGATCGCCTTTCACTGAAATATGCGCTGAATACCTTAGTAAGGAAGGATTTCAAATCAATCAGAACAGCAAAGGCGAGTTTAAAGTCGTTGAGGCCGGAAGTCGGTTGTTGGTATTGTAGCCATGGTTACCGCTCAGGTATAGCGGAATACAAAGTCGAATACAACCATTTCCATGAACCATGATATTCATTATTTCTTCATAAGATAGCAATCTTTAAAAATATTTATTCTCTTTTTCGTAACTAATTATATATTTATAGTTTATTACTAAAAAGAGACAAAATGAAAAAAATTACCCTTGGGGCCTTTGAGGAGTTGGTACTTCTTACCACGGGAGTACTTCAAGACAATGCGTATGGCGTTACCATCAAACTTGAATTAGAGGATCAACTCCGTAAAAAAATAAGCCTAGGCGCTCTCTATGCAGCGCTTCAACGTCTCGAAGATAAAGGTTGGGTCAGTTCCCGGGTAGGTGGTATTACGGAAAAGCAGGGCGGAAGACGTAAGCAATACTTCGATATTACTAAAGAAGGTATAGTTGCCTTAAACGAAGTCCGCAATATGCGGAATGAGCTTTTCAACCGACTCCCCGAAGCTAAAATCAACCTGCTTAAATCGTGAGGTGGAAGCATACGACGACACATCCGCCCCGATTTGGCAAATGGTTATTAAAAAGCTTCTGCTCTTATGATTTCGTATCTACGGCGCTATGGGATCTCGAGGAACTGTTCCAGCACAATATAAAAACCAAGGGACTTTTCAAAGCTCAATTCATCTATACACTAGAAGTGTTGAGCATCATTATACACCTCTTCTTCAAAGGAAAAAGTCAATACTCAATAAATACAATCGCCATGTTAAAACACAATATCTTAATCTCCTGTTTTCGACACTGGGACACCCTTAAGTTTTCAGTCCAAGATTTTCATTGAGCCATCTGTGCTTTTCGTTGAGGAGTAGAACTTTATCAAAGTAACCTATCTTATCTATTCTGATTTGGATTTTGTAGATGGTTCTGGCGATGTCAATGGCCTTTTCAGGGCTAATATTCATTTTCTTGA
>JBCCLN010000198.1:0-7879 GCA_039026865.1 Bacteroidota bacterium
CAGAACCTTCCTATTGAAATATGGAAAAGTCCAACCGCCCTGCGCACTACCCGACTTTCCCACATTCCAACAGGATCAACAATACTTTTATTTAGAAAATTCTTTAATTACTACCGTTGCTAAATAGGGGAAGCTTACACTATGATCAGATAGTTAAGTCGTGACTTCTACATACTTGTTTGGCTAATATTGTATCATGCAAGACCTTGGTTAACCATTGTTCAAAGTGTTGGTTAGTCAGATGAACCCTTAGTGTCTCAACTGGTAGCGGGGATATTGCTTCCAAAAACTCCGTAGTTTTAGGGTCATCGTAGGGGCTCTTTATCTGGAAAACGGTAACGTTTAAGGTAGTAGTGGATTTTTATGCACTTACTTTTCGCTTAGTCACTGTCGTTTCTTTAGGGATTAATCCGCTATTATTTTTATACAATGTTATGAGCAGTGTTTTTATTCTTCTTCTGGAACTTCTATTCCGATACTCAATAATAGAGCTTCATATTGTTCATTATCTTTTTCTTTTATTCTATCTAAAATAAACGCTGCAGTTTTTTTCATTTCAGGTATGTCTATCGGTGTCATACTTCTTTCAAACAACCCTTCTAAATGGGAAAATTCGTTATTAATCCTATCGGTCATTGTTGAGGCCTGTCTATTATCACCAAAGAATTTTGTTAATTTATTAAGTTGTTTTACAGTGTTTGGATATTTGTAGTACAGAAAAGCCTCTAGGAATTTCCGTGTATTATTTCCGAAATTATAGTATAAATTATGTTGATTTTCATCATCTGTCTCAGCAATCGAGCACTTATAAATTTGATGGAAAAGGAAATTAAACTCTGTTACATAATCTTTTAAATACTTTGGCATTAATGTGATTTTGCTTGTTTCATTTTCTCTGGAAATCAAAAAATAGTTACACTGGTTGTTGTTTGAGGCTCTTGGCAATCTTTTTAAGTATTTTAAAAAGTCTAGATTATGAGTGGAAATAAAGATCTGTTCAAACTCTTGTGTTGTGAAAATTTCTGCATTGATAAGACTATAAACGAAAAAAATATGATTACTATCTAAACTCGAAATTGGGTCGTCAATCCAAATTATTGGCTTGCTTCCTTTAGTTTCAACATCTTCAAGCTTTGCCATAAAGTAACAAAACGCAATTAGGCTGCTTTCACCTTCGCTTAAATGATGTGCTTTGTTTCCGTTTCTTACGATTTCAAATTTTATTTTTTTTCCGCCAATCTCATCAGTATCCTCTAATGCCTGTAGAGTCAAAAAATCGTGCCCAAAAAAATTGTTTAAATATTCATTTACTTTAATTGCTCCTTTTTCTTCATCATTCATCAATCGCTCTTTAGCCTCGATTTGAGCAATTTGCTGTCTGATTTTTTCCTCCACATCATTCTTTGATTGAGTTTCAGCATCTGAAGCGTCTTTTAAAGATTGTATTTTGGCTATTACATTTGAATATTGGATGTCAGTGGTAAAATCGCTTACCTCTCTTAATCTCAAAAGCATCTTTGCTTTATTCTGTTCAGTTTCCAAGGAACTGCTGTATTCGTTCGCTTCTTTTCTGAAAGTTTCATATGTTATCCAACAATCCTCTAATAATTTACTGTTATCAGTTATATCATCGTATGATTTAGAATTGAGTAGGTCATCTTTACGTTCTACAAGCTTTTCCTTTATAGTGTTTAAGTCTGATTTTAATACGTTAACCGCTTTTTCTCTTTGTTCTATTAAAGTTTCCAAGTCTGAATGAAACTTTGAGTAAAACAGTTTTTTGTCAATTACTAGCTTTGATTCTATATTCTGGATTGACTTTTCTGTTTCAGAAATTAAAGCTTCAATTTCCTTTTCTAGTTTTTCTGATTCTTCATCAAAATGACTTTCTAACGTATTCCAACGTTCATGTGAAATATCGTTACCACAAAAAGAACATTTTTCAAGCGTATCCTTGTGTAATTGGCGACCTTCTTTTACCCAACGATTTAAAATTGCGTCTTTTAATAATTGCTCAATTTTATTGGAATTGCTAATTGATTTTGTTGCAACTTCTTTTGCCTTTTGATTTAGTGTATTTAAATCTAAAATTGGCTTTTCAGTTTCTGGAATGTTTGCATTTGTACTTTCATTGAGCAGATTCAGTTTTGCTCTTACTTCTTCATCAGTTAATGGCTGAAAAGATGTGCCCAAGACGGTGTTTACGTCACTCTGTAATTTTCTGATATTGTAATTTTGGTCTCCATATTTATCGGATTTGTATCTTATTCCATTCGGATTGTTTATTGCTTTATTCTTTAATTGGTCATTTAACCTATTGTTTGCAGTTTGATATGCTTGTAATGCAGTTGTCGCTCTCAATGAAGCATTTTTCAATTCAAGATAAAATCCTGTCGCATCAATTTCTTCTTCAGGATTCTCTTTTACACCTAGTTCATTTTTTAAAGCTTGAATTTCGGTTTCGATTGTGGCATTTCCACCAATTATGGCAAAAGGGGCTATGCTTTCATTAGGATTTACAATGAATCGAAGATTAGCCTTTACAAAATCGTCATTAAAAACTCTGATTTTTTTTCCGTGTGCAGTTAAATTATTTGGTGTACTGTCAGCAACATCGGTTATGCTAACTTCAAATTCAGGGTTTTCATATTTGTCTGATAAATTACCCGTTTCTAAAGCTCTTACAATACGAGATAAAGTAGTTTTTCCTGAATAATTCCGACCATAGAAAATATTGATTGGTTTAAATAAGGCAACATTATTTCCATTATCGCGGATAGTTGAATCCCAATCAAAATTTTGAAATACAGCAAGATTATTTATTGATTTAAACTTTGTAATCATCTATTTGTATTGTTCTTGTTACATTGCTAGCAACAATATTGGAAATGTAATATACCTCTTTGCCCCACATTCTTGTTCAAAAACCTTAACTAACTTATCAATTTTTTAGGTTATCCGAATATTTGCGTCTATGTAAGATGTTCTTGAGTTATACGAATCATTCCTCTAAATCATTGAACTAAAGCGATATTCTCAAAGGTCCATCAAGACATATAAATCCATCTTAATGCCCTTTCTACATCATTTTCATGGGGAGGATATCGAAAAGTTGTCTGAAAACGATAGTCGGGATTGTATGCATGAAAAGCTGAAACCGCGCGGTTTTCCATATGCTTCTATCAAGGCCTATGCCATGACCATACGGCTTTTTTACAGATAACTCTTTCGTAGAACCGTAAACCTCAATTTTGCACGGTAGGTTAGGAAAAGTGAAAAGCTTCCCGTTGTTCTTTCCAAATCCGAAGTATCGACTCTGCTCAAAGCTCCTGCCAATCTGAAGCACAAAACAATTCTCACCACGCTTTATTCGGGAGGATTACGTCTGGGCGAAGTATTGAACCTAAGACCTCAAGCCATTGATTCAAAGAGAATGGTCATGCGGATTGTTCAGGGAAAAGGGGGCAAAGATCGGGAGGTAATGTTGTCTCAACAGTTACTTAAGCTACTTAGCGTATATTGGATTGTATGTAAGCCCACAACCTAGCTGTTTGAGGGCAAACCTGGAAAGCCTTATAGTGCCTGATCCGTACAAGCAATTTTCAAGAGGGCCTTGCAAAAAGCCAGCGTAGATAAGTCCGCAACGGTCCATTCCTTGCGGCATTCCTCTGCCACCCATTTCCTGTAGGAAGGGGTATTCACTTTTCCACTTAGAAAGTTAGCCCTAAGCTTTGTGAGAGAATGTGCTCACAATAGAATTGAGCTGTTAAGCAGAGAACTCTATCAAAGCATACGATAATATAATCTAGCTTTAGCTTTATAGTGTGATGACCATATTGGGCATATTACCCCCTAGCGCACTATATAATTGAGGGAAACAACCTACTTTTCCCACCTCAATCATGTTTTTGGGCTTTACACTCCCAGTACCACATTGCTCAAATGATCCCTCAGCCATATCGCGCCTCAGCGCACATTGGTCGCAGGCCATGACCAGCATGCCAGTTTCTATGGCTATCTTATTAAGGCGCTCTCCCGTTTCATTTCCTTTTCTTAAAACGTGTGTATTCTCATCAAAAAAGAACATACCCACCACTTCTACTCCATGGCTTTTTTGCTCTAGTTGAGGTAAAATCATGGTGGCTAACTGAAAGGTAGAAGCCATGTTAGTTTTAAAAATATAAGCTACTTTCATAGGGCTACTTTTGGATATAGAGATGTGATTAATGCAACAATGTTGCAAAAATAACAAAATATTTCAAAAATAGGAAGTAATTAGTATAAAGTTTGCGGAATACGGGTAATCAGAAATACTAGGAAGTGGTTTGTTATTTAGTTCCTAACCCCTTGTTAAAAACATATTGCCAGCACATGGCATGTTCCTGATAAGTTGGGAAAATAGGTGATATATTTTATTCCTGAATGAGTAGGATAGAACATCATATTTCCTTGACTGTAGAGAGGAACTTTTTATATCTCAATATTCACTATCAAGTCGGAGCCATTGCTTTTTACCTCTTCAATTACTTCCCGGACGTATGTAATTCCTTCTAACGTCATTTGTTGGTTTGTAGTAAACTTTCCCAATAGCTGATCCAGGAGAATTTGATCTTCTGGTGTCCAGAACCCAATAACGTCCCCTTCGAAAGGAATAAAATTCTGCCCGTTTTTTATGGATATCCCATTGAGGATAATATTCCATAGTTTTCTTAATTCTTGGCTTGATTGTCTATTGATGTGATCTGTGGATGTTTTATACCTCCAGGAACTCATCATAGGCCCAACGATCTCGAAATATTCATTTCCTTTCCCGTAATCACAATAGACCAGAAGATATTCAACCGTTGCCTGATCAATTACTTTTTGGCTTTCTTTAAAAAAATCTTCGAATTTTTGATTTCTCTCAAGAGAATTTCTTAACTCTTCATTTATTAATGTTTCGCTAAAGTCCTTAATAGACTCTTCATTATTATGGAGAAGCCAATTTCTAAATTCTAGAAAGTCCTTTATGAAATGAGCCTTTAAGGTTTTGCCTGACTTTGAACGATAGAAGGTTACTCTCTTACCCATTTTATACTAACGATATAGAATTTACTATGCAGCAAAAGCGCAGGAAAGTGCGTCATAATACCAATAAGGGACTTATAATCAAGGGCTTCAGCTACTAAAATGGAGGGTTTCGCTTCACCAGCTTCCAATCGAGTATAAAGTTGCTTATATAGCTAGTTGCCAGAATCCTAAATCTAATGACCCGAGAAAACATTTCATTCAATATGAAAATTACTACTATTCTGTTTGTCTGTGTGTTAGCCATATTCCCGAAAGTGCAGGCAAGCACAGCCTTACCTATTCTACCTAATGATCAGGGTTATTCTGAGCATACGTCAAAAAAGGAGGAGCGAAAAACTCAACGCTGGGAGAAGAAGAAAGCTAAATGGGAAGCGAAAACGAAAAAAGAACGGAAAAATAAATTTGGTAGGTTGGGACTGTTGGTCCTACTAGGGGGGGTAGTACTTCTTGTTGCTAGTGAGGCCTTTTTGATATTAGCCCTAATAGCTACTTTCATTCTTGGAGTAATAGGAATATCAAGAGATGAGAAAAAAACAGCTGCTATTATTTCTGTAGTGGTACCGTTTGTTCTCTATTTGTTGGGCTCAGCTTTAGCTATCGCCAGCTTGTTAACCCTAAATTAGCGCCTACCCTTGATACTTAGTCTCACGGCGAGCTGTAACTGGGGCTATTCTTATGTTCTCGGAAAAAATATGGCTAAGGGCCTACAAGAAATACAAGAGATCATTACCGGGTAACGTATGTAGGGAAAAAGATTCCCTCACAGGTATTCTATTTGGGCCTCTCTATTATGTTGAAAAGTTAATTTTGAGAAGTGAAGCTGTCCTATTAGGAGAAATGGCTTTTAGGGATAGTGGCAGAAAGGGCTACCATCCATAGAAGCCTTTAGGCGTGATCCCGTTCAGGCGTAAATAAACGACACACTGCCCTCTGTGGTGGATGATATGATTCTCAAGTGCATAGAATAGGCGCCAAATAGGAATGGTATCACCTGCGAACTCACAGTCCATCAACAGCTTTTCATCTGATAATTCTTCGACAGACTTCTGCACAAAAGCGTACATATTTTTGAGCTCCTTGATGACATCCGCCTTTGGCATTTGTACGGGAAGGTTTATGTCTTCGTAGGGATTCTCTACGCCGGTACGTCCGGCTAACTGCCCACATGTGTAGATGACGCAGTGTCTCCACTGTTCGGAAAAAGTCATGGCTTCATCAGTATATTTGAATGCGAAAAATTCAGATGGCATTTGTTCCACATTCGTTAGTGTCATGGTTTCTGACCTATTCCAGGCCGCTTGTAGCTCTTGCCTGAGTGCTAGTGCAGGTTCAGCTTTTTCCAGTAGGCTTGTATTACCAGCCAGTGAAACAGAGTTTTCTTTGCCTTTATCTGGTTTACAGCCCCCAATAGTAAGTAAGCCCAGACCAAGGATATTCTTAAAAAAGCGAGTCCGATTCATGTTTATCTTGGATTAATCGCGGAAGTCTGGTCGAGGTCCTAAACACAGAATGCACTTGCCATGTTAGCTGACGTTCTCACTGCAGTCAAATAGTATTCTCTTCTGTTGTTGTACAGCAGGTCTCATCCTCACACTGGCAGTACTTTCTATTATATAAATGTAGCACGACTAAACTCAGGGTAGGAGCATAAATCCATGCTTCAGCTATGTGATAGATTTCAAATTTTTCATTGAGAATAATCAGGGCCAGTAGGATCCAGCTCAGGGAGAGAGCCATTTTTACCCACTGCTTGGTGGTCTTCTGCACCGTCCAATACACTGCTGCCAGAGATACAAATAGCAGGGTGATATCTATCAATCCCCACCATGCCGGACTGCCTTCATGATGAGTAGCAACTCCCGCCTGTGCCACAAATAAGAAAGGAGTAGCCAGACAGTGGATCAAACAGAGAAAACTGGCAATAGCACCGAATAGATCAGAATTGCGCTTGCTTTGTGTGAGCTGTGAGAGAATCATATAATACTTATTAAGAATGAGTAGAATTATGCTTACTGAGGCATTTAGTTAACAGTTTTTCAATTCCGCTACGTTGTAGATCTTTACCTATAAATACCATCACACTTTGCTTGTTGGCTCCTACTGCCCAGCTATCCTTTTTTTCAATGTCTAGCCGTTTCCCCACCGATTGGACTATGTATTGATCATTAGATCCATCTAACCAGACCAGTCCTTTCATTCTATATAAACCCTCAGACTGTAGCATTAGGTAGACGAAAAGCTGCTGATCCAGCGTGCGATAATCAAACGGCTGATCGAAGTGAAAAGTATGTGAGACTATTTCCTCTGTATGCTTGTGGTGATGGTGATGATGAGGTTTTGATACAGGAAACTGCTGTCTGCCTTCTTCATGTGTCTCACCATGATCATGCGTAAATAGCTTATCCAGCGGAGACTCCTTAGGAGCTAGTTCTATCACGGGGAACCCTTGTTTATTTCCTACCACAATGCTTGCTAAGGGATTCTGTTCATGTAATTTTTGGCTTAACTCCTTCACATGATCATTTGTAACCAGATCCGTTTTATTAATGAGGAGCACATCACTAAATGCCACTTGATTCTTAGCTTCTTCTGTTTCTACTAACTGCTTTTCGATCAGCTCTGCATCTACCAGACAGATAACCCCTTGAAGAGGAAAGTGCTTTTTGATAAGAGGGTGGGTTACAAACGGTTGGGCCAGCCCTGTGGGGTCTGCTACCCCCGTAGCTTCAATAATTAATTCATCAAACTCATCTCTTCTCTTATACAGATCATTGAGAATATCATATAGATTATCATTGAGCGTACAACA
>JBCCLN010000199.1:0-7854 GCA_039026865.1 Bacteroidota bacterium
CAGATAGCGTTTTTTCCACTTGGCGATGGCCTCACGTCCAACTTTTAATTCACTCCTTATCGTATCATAACTACTTCCTTGGTGAAGCATGAGTAAAATTTTAGATCGCATCACGTCTCTATGACCCATACAATGCGCCCTAGAAGTAGCAATGAGTGTTTTTTCATCTTCTGAACTTAAGATCAACTTTCTTCCTTTTCTTGCCATAGAGCAAAAATAATATTAATTCGCTTATTAACAAATCTTTACACTAGGCTCAGATCCCTTACTGCATGATCGAGAAAACAGAAAGATTGTTCTGGGAATCCTTAAATCAAAGATGTTTAGTCAGCAGGAGTTCTTTCTCCAAAGAAGCGAGCGAGTCGTTGGTTCGGCTGGCTGATCACTACTATGAGAAGTACTGCCTGAGACACTGTGATGCAGCAGAGCCGGTAGCCTCTCCTGATTCGATCCCTCCACTGCCCGAACGAGCGGAGTTTCATCAGGTAGACCTCAAGGGAGTGGAGATAGAAGATGTTCGCACCTTTGGTGTGGAACACCTTTGTCAGCAAGTGCTGGATAAGCTGGAGTTGAAACATTTTCTCATGGGGCGGCTACGACTGGAAGGTGAGCTAGACAAGCAAGCACTCATTGGTATAGCTGTTCGGGCTATTTTCTCCTCCTTTGAGCATAAGACCGCTCAATATCTGAAGACTAATAGCGAGCTACTCCACTGCTTTCAAGTACGCAAAGTCCCTTACTCACAGACAATTACATGAGGTTAGCGTAACTTCTCAGTAGCTGGAGGTTAATTTACGTGAGAGCAACTCAGGTAGATAGTCAATTTTATTACTTCCCGTCAGTCGATCATAGAGAAAATCCTAAAAAGAAACGTCCCACTTTCTACACGTTTTTTTCAGGGAAGCAAAGGTGCCCTGGCCTTTCTTCCATTGGGGCTTCTGGTAGAACCACTGATTTTTCTTTTTTTCACCTACTCTCTGATACTTTTGGTTACCTCCAACTATTGAGAAGTTACTTAAATAGGGCAAGTTGGGTTAAAGCTTAAATAGGAAAGCCACTCACTTTCGAGTGGCTTTCTACCTTTATATTACTATGAAGATTTCATAGTTTCTTTACTGAATATTCAGGACAAATCCAACATCTAGATCTGTTCCACCAACACTAGCATCAGAAGTTGCCGTTTTTAAATCCGGCTGATGCTTTAACACTACTCTGAAAATACCAGGAGAAGCGGTAACATTACCCGTTGTCCACGATGTGGATAAACCAACTGGGTTACCATTTTCGTCTTGGTCATTATAATTCAATGGGTCATTTCTATCATCAATATTTCCATTTCCGGAAGGATTTGTGAAGATATCTGCGGTGAATTCAAAAAAGAACATATGCTCATCGTCTTCATCTGCTATTTCTTCTGTTTTGTCTTCATCCGGCTCTTCTAATGTATTTGTTAAGGTGATTGACATTTGATACTCTGTATTATTCAACAAATTAATAGCATCAATGGTTGGATTATTTACACCTTCACCGTCTGCATCGAGCCATCTGGCTGTGATTGGATCTCCTCCCTCTGCAGGGGTGAACGTCAAAATAACTTCATTGATGATCTCCTCTTCTTCGTTAGGGTCTTCTACAATGTCTATGGGAAAAGTTATATCTATATCAGATTCTCCATCGGTAGCTGTGGACGTAGCAGATTTTATATTTGGTTGATGTTTAAGTACCACCCTAAATTCTCCGGTGGATTCTGTATGTGCACCAGCTGTCCAGGTAGTTGAGAGACCTAATGGCAAACCATTCTCATCTTGGTCATTGTAGATAATTGTATCATCCCTATTATCTACATTTCCATCTCCTGTGGGAGTAGCGAATAGATTTTCAGTAAAAGCAAAAAAGAACATATGTCCATCATCTTCTGTTGCAATTTCTGCAGTTACATCTTCATCAGGATCTTCTAACGTGTTTGTCAAGGTAATGGATAGGGTATATTCAATATCCTCTTCCAATTCGATTTTATCAATTGTTGGGTCACCAACACCTTCGCCGTCTTCGTCAAACCAGGTAGCGGTAACCGCATCTCCGCCTTGAGTGGGGATAAATGTTAGGACAACTCGAGATATTACTTCCGTTTCGTCTTCAGGGGATGGCGTGTCATCGTCATCAGAACAGCTTGTAATTAGTCCAAATAGTCCAAACAATAAGAATAAAGAAAGAACTGATTTAATGGTCTTCATATATACATAATTTATTTTGAACAATACATATAAAATTCATCGTAAATCACATTGACGAACCGATTCATCTGGCTGTTGGTATAAATTCACCTTCGAATTTTTACGCTCACTCTCATATATTATAAGTTTATTTCCAATGGCCATATAGAATTTTAATAACCTTATTTATTCTCGGTTGGTCTGCTTAGGATTCTGAGTTTATGGTGCATTTCATGATTTACAGTAATGGTACTCTTTCGATCTGCTAACTCTTTCGATCAACTATTGTAATATATCGTTTGAATTAATAATATACAACATTGCTGCATTTAAAGTTTATATACAAACGCAAAGGAGAAATTTCTGCCCGGCGCATCAGCATAATATCTTAATCTGTCAGTATACACGCGATAAGATGAGTTCAAAAGATTGTCGGCATTCAATTCTACATTCCAATGATTCCTTTGATACCTTATTTTTCCTCCAATAAGGAAATAGCTATTGGGAGGTGACATAAAATCAAAGATTTCATTGCGATTAATCTCCACATTACCCTCCTGAAAATTTATCGGTTCTATTACAGACAGGGCATGCCATTGACTTGCAGTGTAATTTAAATTCAATTCATAACCCCAATTGCCTTTCTTAAGATCTATAGCGTAGTTGATATTAAGCGGCGGTATTTCTAATAAAGCCTGTTGATTTTTTCTTTCAATAGCATAAACATAAGCGATTTTTAACTCAGAGGATAAAAATTTTGTATGGTCAAATTGAATGTCCCAGTCACTTCCTAAAAAGAATGCATCTATTTGATCATAAATAAAATAGGGGAATGTGCCGGCAATATTGGTGGTAACTCCATATGGCCTCATAAATATGTAATCATTGATGTGATTCGCATAAAAAATAAATTCAGCACTAGTTTTGGCTTTTTTTATTTCAATCCCAGAAACCCATTTTATACTTTTTTCTGAAATAACGGACTTATCCGATTGATCCAAAACACGGCTCGTAGAAATGCTATCGTTTTCCGGGAAAACTTCATACCTCCATAATCCAAACTGGACGATGGAATGATGATATCCAAACGCATATAACTCTGCTACGTTCGGTGGCCTCCAGGCTGTTCCAAGGTTTGAAAAAAGCGATAGGCTTTCATTGATTTGCTTTCGAAGACCTAGGGTAAAAGTAAAATTGGAGTAGTTAGTGTTACTTGAATAGACCTCTACTTCCCTTATGGTATCAGTCGCACTTAATGACTGAAAATCAAACCTCAAACCTAATTCATAGGTGGTTTTATCCTTGCTGAGTGATTGAACTGTGAAAGCCCCAATATTGAAAATATCGTAGTAGGGAATAAAATTGACGGTGTTTGTACCAGGTTCGTTATCATTGTTTTTGGTATATAATTGAATTCCCGTACTACCATCCCATTGACTCTTCGAAGGTTGTATCCATTCTATTTCCATACTGTGTGAGATAAGTGATAGATCAATAATTGGTCGTTCGTTATTTTCTCCTCTCCGGATGTCATATTCCCTTCTGATGTTTCGCTGAATGGCATATTGAAAATTTAAAATATGTTCATTTATAAACAGTGATAAATCAGATTTTAACAGACTATGCTCAGTTTCCTGCTTTGGATTCTTTATTTTATAAGTATGTGGGAATGTTGGGTTAGGAACGGATCTATCTATTGCACCCTGCATATCTACCAGATTACCAACTAAAGATCCCCTTAAAATACCCAATTCCTGTTCAAAATAGCTCCCTGAAATTTGAAGATCAAATTTGGGTTGATGCAAAAGTGTATTAAAACTGGCTCCATATTCCCTCATACCTGTATTGGATAGATTGTAGTCAGGCGTTTTCAGATCACCTTGATATACTCCGAAGGCACCCACCTTCCACGCAAAGCGAGATGAACCCTGATTAAGACTTAATTGACTGCTAAACGCTCTTCCGTTAGTTTGATATGCATTTCCCAGAGAACCTCCTATTCTTTGATTAAAAGTAGGTTTCTTGGAGTTGTATAAAATAACGCCGCCTAATGCTTCAGGACCATACTTTACCGTTGCGGCTCCTTTAATGATTTCAATTTGATCTATGTGCGATGGATCTATTTCAGGTGCATGTTCCTGTCCCCAGGATTGGTATGCATGTCTTATACCATCGTTAATAACCAACACTCTGTTGGAATGCAAGCCATGAATTATCGGTTTAGAAATATTGGACCCTGTTTTTAGCAAGGAAACCCCGGTTAGCTGGTCTGTTAAATCTCCAATTGATGAACTTACCAGAGATAATTTATTTATTTTTTTTTTCTGAATAGAAAGAGACTGTAACTCTCCGGATCTGGAATCTTCTATCACGATGCCTTCTAGCAGTGTATGTTCCGAAGCTAAATAAATTACTGGATTGGCATGGTAAGCATCAAGGTGATGAATTAATGTCTTATATCCTAGATACCTAATCTCTAAGTCAACTTCTTTATCACAAACATTTTGAAGCTCAAATTCACCAAATTCATTCGTTAAAGCTCCTTTATCAGTTCCTATTATTTTAACGGTTGCGTATGAGAGAACTTCTCCGGTAGCTTCATCTTTAATAATTCCTCTTATACCATCAAAACAATCTTTCTGCGAAAAGGAATGATGAATAACCCCGGTGAGAAAACAGCAAAAAAAGAATTTCTTCATCAATTGCAATCGGCACAAATCCCATCCACAATTAAATTAACACCTTCTATCAAATAGCCTGATGGGACCGAAACATTAGGAACTGCCCAATTATCTAAACATTCAATTTGGCCGCAATTATTGCATTTAAAGTGGATATGATCGTGTACATGGTGTTCTGGAGTGCAGGTATTATGACAAAGACCATAGGTAGAGGCACCATTTTCACTCGGAATTTTATGCAGAATACCAGAGTCTAAGAAGCTGTTTAATGTACGATACAAGGTGACACGATCATATTGCTTGAATTTGTTTTCTAAATCCCCCTGAGAAAGCGCATTTTTTTCGTCTAAAAAAAATTGAATCACGTTTAACCGACAGTCTGTTATCCTAAGATTGTGATTCTTCAATATATACTTTAGATCTGTTTTCATTTGTCCTATAAAAATAGATAATGCAACTCAATTGCATGTGTTCAACGAACACTTTTCTACCTTCAAAGTTTAATTTTGTTGTATGAGCAAAAAAGAGAATCAACACACAAGAAAGGTAAATTATTTTGATTTTTCTGAAGTTATAGGTTATTTCTTTAGAAAAAAAGATCCTAACAGGCCAAAAAACTTTAATCTAAAGGCCATGCATACCATCAATAAAATCTCTATGTTAATGTTTCTATTCGCTGTAATAGTAATGATTGTAAGAGCTATTTCCAGGGCTTAACTCAATAGTCTGGAGTAAATATGAGATAAGTATAAATTTAAAATTCTTTGCATAAATTAGCTATAAGGCAAACAAGCTATGAGAGTTCCATGTGAACATTAACGTAAAACTTAACACATGAAACGAATATAACGGCTTTAAGCCGAAGTTATACCAACTGTCAAAAGAATTCTATTTATAGAATTCACTGCGATACATAGAAAAATCTTATGACTATAAAAATTCAGACTCAAATTGTCTAGTTATTCTCTTTAAACAAATCAAGCTATTTCTGGATAGATAGATTCCTAATGAAGATCTCCTCCATTGTAGATTGATGTGGCTTCTGAAACTATGATATCTATGGAAAGGCTATTTTTTCTTACATTATTATTTATTTCGTACTTACTATGTGGACAAGATCAAGACCCAATTGTTACTGATAGGCCTACGCAAACACCCGCATCTTCAATAATGCCGGTTGGTCAATTTCTCATTGAAACAGGTTTGATTAGAGAATTTACTAATTCACAGTTAGATACCTACACTCTACCTAATGTTTTAATTCGCTACGGAGTTAACGAATATTTTGAAGTAAGACTTCAACAGGATTATCTGTTTGCAGATCTACCCGAAGGAGATGAATCTGGATTTAATTCAGCTAAAATTGGTTTTAAAATAAAATTAGCTGATGAGTACAAATGGTTACCCCAAATGAGTTTTATCGGAAACATTACTACCACTACCGGTCAGGATCCTTTTAAAAATGATGTCATCTCATCTGATTTTTCACTCGTTTTTTCTAATACCTTATTAAGAAAGTTCTCACTTGGTTATAGCATTGGTTTGATTAATGGAGAGTTTGGTTTTGATACCAGTTTATACACATTGGTTTTGGGCTACCCCATTTCTGATAAACTCTCAGTATATGTAGAGCCTTACGGATTCGGAGTTTTTGATAGTGGGACCAATGATTTCAGATTCAATTCCGGGCTTGTTTATTTAGCCAGGGACCATCTGCAGTTTGATGCATCAATGGGTGCTGGATTATCTTCAATTGCGCCAAATTATTTTATCGGATTAGGAGCAGCCGTTGGTTTTTAAATATGCTCTTCTAAATAGAGATTCATAAAACATATTTCAATTTAAAGTGAGATGCTTTAGCTGCTATTAGAACAGTTTCAACATATTCTTATATTCAGGCAAGATCGTTTGTTCGTAGGTTGCAGATATGTCTAAGACAGAAAAATTTCTTCCGTTTATTCTTGCGGCAGTGGTGCCGGCGATTAGCACAATAACCAACCCAATGAGACCTGAAGTTGACCTGTCGATATTTGCCCTTAGGTATTTACAGACTTCATCCCTGTTATTGATTTTGTGGTATCTCAATAAATGGATATTGAATACAAATCTAAAACTGAAGAGACTCGTTGGTTTAATTCCCTTTACTGCATCAATTAATTTTTCAGTTATTGGCTTAGCGGTTTTTTCTAATGATTTTCTTCTTTCAATAGGTTTGAAATCAGCGGTAGAAATGCCTGCTTTATTTCCAAAACTTGTACTAGTTGCATTGATTTACAATGTAATTCTGCGTGTATTTAAGGCTCAAAAAGAACGTTCCCAATTAGAAGTCCAGAATCTCTCTCTTCAAGCAGAGAACCTAAAATTTCAGATTGAAACATTAAAGCAGCAAATCAATCCACATTTTCTGTTCAATAGTCTTAATACACTGCTAGATTTGATAGAGGAGGATAAAAATGCGGCGATAAAATACATTCGAAACTTCTCAAATCTTTATCGGGTGGTTCTCCTAAGCACTAAATTAGATTTCATTCCGCTCTCAGATGAACTTAAATTTTTGAATGATTACTGGAGTTTGTTGAAAGTTCGATTCAATGATGCCATTGAGTTGAAACTGGATGTAAGCGAGGATAAAATGGATCTTTTGATTCCGCCGCTATGTCTTCAATTTTTAATTGAAAATGCGGTGAAACACAATCAAGCTTCTAAAAAAAGACCACTTCAGGTAGAAGTACATGAGGAAAACAATTGGCTAGTGGTTAAAAATCAAATCAATCCAATTATGTACCCGGTGGTAGGAGAGAAGGTAGGATTAAAAAATTTACAAGAGCGATTTACACTACTCCATAGATCCTTTCAATACGGAATTGAGAATACCTATTTTATTGTTCGAATATCTCTAAAGACCTTATAATAATGCCACGAGTGATTAAAACATTGATCATTGAAGATGAAGATTCAGC
>JBCCLN010000200.1:0-7851 GCA_039026865.1 Bacteroidota bacterium
GCTCATTGCCATTCCTTCCTTTTCAAAGGAAGAGGATAAAACGGCCGATGTGCTGGAAGGCTTTTTGAAAGAAAGAGACTGTCAGGTAAATCGCGCAGGAAATAATGTATGGGTACGGAATGATCATTATGATCCTCAAAAACCTACCTTGCTACTGAACTCACACCATGATACGGTAAGACCCAATGCCGGATACAGCAAAGACCCTTTCTCTCCTCTTGTAGAAGGTGGGAAAATCTATGGGTTGGGCGGCAATGATGCAGGAGGACCCTTGGTTTCGTTGATCGCCACTTTCCTCCATTTCAAATCGTCCAACGACCTGAAATTCAATATCATCCTGGCCGCTACCGCTGAAGAAGAGATCTCCGGAAAAAACGGAATTGAAAGCATTATTCCCGATTTAGAGAGAATAGATTTCGCCATCGTAGGCGAACCTACTTTGATGCAACTGGCCATAGCTGAAAAAGGGTTGATGGTCTTGGATTGCTATGCACACGGCAAAGCAGGTCATGCCGCTCGTGAGGAAGGTGAAAATGCCATTTATAAAGCATGGAAAGACATTGAATGGTTCAGGACTTTTCAGTTTGAAAAGGAATCTGAAATGCTGGGGAAAGTTAAAATGCAGGTGACCCAAATTGAAGCCGGTAGCCAACACAATGTGGTACCCGATACCTGTTATTTTGTGGTGGATGTACGCGCCACGGACGCCTATTCACTGGAAGAAACGCTGGAGATCATTCGAGAACACGTTAATTGTGAGATCAACCCTCGCTCGGTGCGACTTCAACCTTCAGGAATTAACGAAGGGCATCCGATTTTAGAGGTAGCCAAAGCATTGGATATTGCCACCTACGGCTCCCCTACCCTTTCTGACCAGGCGTTGATGCCCTGGCCCAGCGTCAAGATCGGTCCGGGGAATTCCGCACGATCGCATACCGCGGATGAATACATTGGGTTAGATGAAATTGAAACGGGGATTGAAGGTTATGTCAAGATAATCGACAAACTAAACGGGATTTGGAAATGACGTTAGATTTCGGATTTATAGATTTTCGATTGTGATAAAATGTCAATCCTCGCTATTACCCCGGCCCTAAAGGGTGGCGAGGTCTTTTAAAATATGGGACTACTAAATACTAAGGACTAAAACTCAATACTAACTACTAAAGACTCAAGACTAGAATATGAAACTCTGGGAAAAAGGCATAAACACCGAAAAGATCATTGAAGAATTCACCGTGGGTAATGACCGTGTGCTCGGCCTGCAACTGGCGAAGTTTGACGTACTCGGCTCCATCGCCCATGCTAAGATGCTGGCCTCCGTAGGCCTGATCACTCAAGACGAACTGGCTGGGTTAGACAAAGAGCTGAACCACTTACTTCAAGCCATTGAAGCTGGTGACTTTGAAATAGAAGAAGGGTTTGAAGATGTGCACTCCAAGGTAGAATATGTGCTGACCGAAAAGCTGGGCGAAGCCGGCAAGAAGATCCATACGGCCCGCTCCCGTAACGACCAGGTATTGGTAGACCTCCACTTATTTGTTAAGGACGAGATTGACCAGATCAAGCAATTGGTCAAAGGCCTGTTTGACCGTTTGATTGCTTTAAGTAATGCACATAAAGACGTGCTCATTCCAGGCTATACGCACCTGCAAGTAGCTATGCCTTCCTCCATTGGCCTATGGTTGGGTGCTTACGCCGAATCGTTAGTTGATGACGTGTATCTACTGAATGCCGCTTATAAAATTGCCGACCAAAATCCATTAGGTTCAGCCGCGGGGTATGGCAGCTCCTTCTCTATCGACCGGCAGCAAACCACTGAATTACTGGGGTTCTCCACTTTGAAGTACAACTCCGTGGCGGCCCAAATGAGCCGTGGTAAGCTGGAAAAGTCGTTGAGCTTTGCTATGGCTTCAGTAGCCGGTACCCTCTCCAAGCTGGCCATGGACATCTGCCTGTACATGGGCCAGAACTTTAGGTTCATCTCCTTTCCCGACCAGCTAACCACGGGCTCCAGCATTATGCCCCACAAGAAAAATCCGGACGTGTTTGAATTAGTCCGCGCCAAGTGCAATAAAATACAGGCATTACCGTCCGAGTTCATGGCCATCACCAATAACCTGCCCAGCGGCTACCACCGCGATTTTCAATTACTCAAGGAAAGCCTGTTACCCGCCATTAAATCCTTAAAATCCTGCCTGACGGTTTCCAAGTATGCGCTTTCGCAATTGATCGTAAAAGAAAAAGTCATCAACGACCCGAAATACGACTACCTATTTTCAGTGGAAGTAGTGAATGAGTTGGTGACCCAAGGAGTATCCTTTAGAGATGCTTATAAGCAGGTGGCGCAAGACATAGTTAACGGCACTTACAGTCCTCCGAAAACGGTGAGCCATGCGCATATGGGAAGCATTGGGAATTTGGGGAATGCGGAGATTGAGAAAAAGATGGTCATCGCTCTGGATAAAGTCAAATAAATCTTAGATTAGGATAGTTTTGCCAACTATATTGATTTTGTTTAGTTATTACAGTTATGTAAGTGGAATACGCATCACACATAGTTATACACTACTAAAAAAACGAATATGTTCAGGCTAAAGGATGTAGAAATTCAAGGTTTTTGGGGACAACATAAAATTGAAACTGATTTCTATAATGATGTGAATATTTTTATTGGGAAAAATGGAACAGGAAAAACTACGTTCATTAACCTTCTACAAGCAGTTATTTCTGTTGACCTTGAATTACTGTATACTCTGCAATTTGAAAAAATTACTATCAATCTATTCGAAAAAAAGAAAAAAAGAAAAATTGAAGTATCAAAAATTGCAAGTGAACTACGCTATAAAGAACTACAATATCAAATAGGGACGAGCAAGAACAAACTTCCGATTCTTCCTGACCAGGAATTGAGATATATGAGTCGTAGAAGCGGAAGAATACATCCAAAATTTTATAGAGAAGTTCAAGAGATTAAATCAAAAATGAGTGAACTCATTAATGTCTCATACCTCTCTGTTAATCGGGATAATATTTTAAAAGATGACCCGAGAGAATTAAGACGTGATGAAGTTTACAATGCAATTGATGCTCGTCTTGATGAACTAATTGGAGAACTTACCTCTTATCAGCTACAACTAGAAACTGATCTCAGTAAACTATCCAAAGGTTTTCAGGCAAATGTTTTAAAATCCATGCTTTTTAATGAGGAATTTGACTATGTCAATATTAACGAGATTGTAAAACCTGATTTGAGAAGAATAAAGGCAGGATTATTGACCGCATATCGTGGACTAGGGATTTTGGATGAACAAATTGAAAGCGTAATTGAGAAACATGTATCAGCTATTGATAAGGCAGCCAACTCGATCAATGATTATGTTGCTGACCAGAATAAACCTGTTTATCCAAATGATGTAACTCCTTTAACTCTTTTAAGAAGGACAAGAAAAATCAATGAACTTTCAAGTGAACTTGAGAAAAATAAAAAGCAAATCTTTAGAAGACTAAATGACTACATTCAACTCCTCAACGAATTTCATGACACCAAAGACTTCACACTTCAAGATAGTAAAACGGGAGGCATTTATATCGAAAAAGAGAAAACTGAAATACCGATATCGCAACTATCTTCCGGAGAAAAACAATTGATAATATTGCTTACTGAGGCATTGCTTCAAAAAGGCAAACAGACATTGTTTATTGCAGATGAGCCTGAGCTTTCGCTGCATATAGAATGGCAGCGAAAGGTTATATCTTCAATTAGAAAGCTTAATCCTAATTCACAGATTATCGTGGCCACTCATTCTCCTGAAATTGTGGGAAGATTCAAAGATAGTATTATTAATATGGAAAGGATAATAAATGGCTGAATTAGAGTACTCGAATGAGGCTTTAGAAGCTAAAGGTTTGTTCTACAATAAAGAATTTACAGTTTATGTTGAAGGTAAGGATGACCTCTTGTTTTGGGAGCAACTTTTCTCATTAGCCGAGATAGAAGCGCACGTAGAAGATGTAGGTGGAAAAAATGAATTAGCTAAATACATTGATAAGATCATTAATGATGGGGCAGAATTTTATGTAGCAAGAGATAATGACAACTCGGAGTTTTTGGATGACACAGTGAATCATGAAAATATTGTAACAACATATGGTTATTCAATAGAGAATTCTATGTATTACTACCCTAACCCAATTGAAGAAACTATTTCTAGGTTCTGTAGAAAAAAACTAGATTTTTCTACCGATTTCAACGAATGGCTTACGAATTTCACTCAAGACTTATATGATCTAATAGTCTATGATATCGCAAATAATAAGTTCAAAAAAGGAATAAGCATTTTCGGTAATAACTGCTACAGGTTTTTGAAGGGACAGAATTCATACAAAGTATGTTCAGATAAAATCACTGCATTTATAGAAACTGTAAAATCAAATTTTTCTGATGCTGAAATAAACGAGGTAAAAGAATTAATAAATCAATCTGAAAAAGACTTATGGTTCTTAATTAAGGGACACTTCATCACTCATGCACTTATCAATTTGATAAAAAGTTCAATTAGGAAAGAGATTGGTAGTTCAAAAAGTGTTACACCAGATTATCTGTACTCAATTACAGTTGACTGTACTGAAAATTGGGAAAATAGGATTGACATTAAGACTGTTGTGGATCGAATAACTGAAATAAAAAACAATGTCTAACAAAATCCAACCCACTTTAAATAGTTGTAGGATCGAATATTGACCTAGAGCGTCCGTTTCGGTTTACCCCAACTGGTCGTAGGTTAAGCGACAGCGGTCCTACTACCTAGCTTATTAGCAAGAGCGTCCGCTCGAATTATCAATAAAGCAGTATCTTCATGTGTTTGCAGATATAGGCAATCGCCACCAATTGTTTTAGGTCTGTAGCGGACGCTACGACCAGCAGGACATCTACTTAGCAACTTTCTTTACAACTTTTAACCTTATGAGAATATATTGGATTGATAATCTTGAATCAGGTAATCTAGGACTTATGCCTCGGCCAAAAGGTAACGACTGGTTATATGACGAACTCCATAAGCTGAAGTTGTGTGGAGTTGATATTTTGGTTTCATTATTAGAAAACAGCGAACTTGATGAACTTGATCTTCAGGAAGAATCAACAATTTGTGAGGAGCTATCTATAAAATTCATTTCTTTCCCAATCCAAGACCGTTCAGTTCCGATGAGCAGACAAGCCTTTATAACTCTTATCCAACAATTGAATAATGAACTTGATAAAGGGAACAAAATCGTTATTCATTGCAGGATGGGAATCGGGCGAACAGGGATGCTCGCTGCTGGTATATTGATGCAACGAGGTTATGATGTGAACTCTGCATTCGAGCTTTTGACCAACGTACGAACAATCAGCGTTCCAGACACAGAAGAACAAGTAGAATGGGTACAAAATACGCTCTACAATGATCGTTAAAGTCGCATTTCCACCTCCGCAGAGTCACTCTATAGAGTACTTTGAGCTCTTACTTAACTCAATAAGCTCTAGATTTGACCAAGATTATAACCAAATGAAATTATTCGGATTCAACAAAAAAACCAAAGCGAAATTTAGAATAACCGAAACCGACAGAAATTGGGTTGAAGATAATTTCAAATGGTTAATTCAAGTTTACGGATATCCCGATAGACAAAGTGAACAGATACTAATTTCTAAGGATTACTTCCCAAAGGCCTTCGCCTCGAAGGGTACAGCAATAAAAGCTCTCATCTGTGATCTCAGTGAATTAATGGACATTGATCCGAAAAAAATTGTCTTTGAAATTCATGAGGATTTGAGGGATGCCTATGGAATGCCTTATGTGTCTGAAGGGAAACCTTTCGAAGCAGAAACAGAAGTATTAATAAATGGGTACAAACTTCATGTTGCAAAGAGTATTACAAAACGGTCAAATCGACTTGTTTTTAGTTTGATTTATGAATTTATAAAAATTCGACTGCTAGAGAGTGGACTTAAATTTGACACCGGAGAAGATACCGAGTTATTTGTTTTTCTTGCCGGCATCTATTTTGGTTTCGGTATTCCTGTGGCTCAAAATTTAACAGATAGAGGAAGGGCCAGTGATGGTTTTTGGGAAACCAAGTGGAATTATATTTCTCAAATGCCAAATGAGGTTATGGCTTTCAGTTTGGCTACCTATTCAAAATTAATAGATGAAGACGCACCAGAATGGATAAGTGAACTTCCATCAGAACTGAGATCACAGTTTGAAAAGGCAATGGATTTATTAAATGAATCACCATCCTCAGTAGTAAATAAAGCCGAACTGGAGGCCAATGATTTACTCCATCAGGCCTATCAGGAATGTGAGGATCATGATTTTGAAGCTGCTATCTCTACGTTTCGGAAAGTTCTTTTCTTAACAAAAGACGAGCTGTTACGGGCTGATACATACAATAATATCGGTTACTATCTCCTGAGAATTGGAGCATATGAAAAGAGTATCCCAAATCTTCAGAAAGCACTTCAAATAGATCCCAATTTTGGATATGCTTATGATAATTTAGGCTATGCATTAATTAAACTTGGTAGACTAGAAGAAGCGAAGCGGCAGCTTGATCATGCTCGTAGCACCGAAAACAACGAACTGGCCTATTCGGCGCGAAATCTAGCGTTGTATTATCAAGCTAAAAATGAAACGGAGAAGGCTCAGAAGAATTTTGAGTTGGCTTTTGAATCTGCAAGTCCCGTTGATCTCTTAGAATTCCATTATGCTAAATTCTTGATAAGTAAAGGGGAAACACAGAAAGGCATTGAATATTTGGAAAAGGCTGTTGAGAAAGGTGAGCCGGAGGCCATAAAAATGATGAAAGAAATAAAGGATTCTAAATAATGACTAAATTCTCACGGTTCATTTATGGAGTACTTTACATGCTTTTTCCGTCTTTGCGAAAAGAAAGGAAGGCCGTCATAAAATATGATAGACTAGAAGAGCTAAATCGCAACGAAAAGTGTTACTGCGGAAGTGACTTAAAATATAAAAGATGCCATTCTGCTTTAAATGAGGATGCAAATGAAATTGCAGTCAAGCTATACTTTAAAGGTAAGGCGGTTGGAATCAAGATTTTACCTAAAGCGGAATATAATGAGCTGAAGGGCGTGAAAAAATCTGAAATTGAAGTAAAAAATACGTTTTCTAACATTGAAGTTGGGCTTGGAAGCAGCATGGATTGAAAATTCTCATACACTGGTCGTAGGTTAAGCCCTAACAGTCCTGCGACCTAATTAATAGCGAGAATCTCGGTTGAGATTTAGACTGTATTATTTAAAAGTCATTCCGTATCTTGGCCCAGCCGAGAGGAGGAATCTTTGCCATTTAGAAAACGGCAACTTGTGTTTCTGAAAAAGATCTCTCCACTCCGTTGCGAGATGACGTAAGAAAACGTTTACTATGATGATGCATTATCTTAATATTTCTTCACTGTAGGTCATCGTCATTAACTATTTTAGATTGTTGGCCAATACTATTATCCGCTAGCATTAGTCAGAAATGAATAAGTCCATACTGTGTATTTTTTCCTTTCTTTTACTTTGGAACGGTTCGTTCGGTCAGCGTACACCTGAAAAAGAGAAAATCACAGAATTTATACGCCTTTTAAATAATCGGGAGTTAGGAAATCAAAAGGAATTTAGGGAATACAAAAACCTAATTGAAAATCTCCCAATTTATTCCAAAGCCGTGGGAAAACTCTCTATAGATACCTTATTTCGAAAAGAGAGCCTGGAATACATTTGTCAATTGTCCTCTCAAGAAGCCAATCACTCCAGGATCTTCTTGAAATTTATTTTCAAAAAGGCAGGGAGGCTAAAAC
>JBCCLN010000201.1:0-7840 GCA_039026865.1 Bacteroidota bacterium
GGTCATAGCGTTTAAAATTTATTTATTAGAAAAGTACCACTTTTTGAATAACCCTGATCACTTTCTTTGAGATTTCGCCAAAAAACCACCTCTAACCACCACAAAAACTAAATATTGCGTCGAACTCACGTTAAGATAAAGTCCTAGTATCATTAAAGAGGTAGCACCAATGAAACCACACTCATATCAGCTTAATTGAAAAAATAATAGAGAATTTGGATTTTAAATAAAATCCATCAAATCCTTACCAGATAACATTTATTGAGCTCCTCATCTTGCTTCTAAATGGCAAGTTTCTTCAGAATAGCATGACATCAACTACGTGCGAGTCATGTATTTTTTATTGTAACTTTTCTTTCAAATATTTTGCTGTATGATTCTCCTTTAGCTTAATCATTTCCTCAGGCAAACCCGCAAAGCAAGCCTGACCTCCTTCTTCTCCTCCTTCTGGTCCTAGATCAATGATCCAATCGGCATTTTTAATGATCTCAGTATTATGTTCAATAATTACTACTGAGTTTCCGGCATCTACCAGTGCATTGATTGAGTCAAGTAATTTTTTAATGTCGTGGAAATGAAGGCCAGTTGTTGGTTCGTCAAATATAAATAGGATATGGTCAGAAGAGTTTAGTTTTTGACCCTTGGCCAAGAAAGATGCAAGTTTCACACGCTGAGCTTCACCTCCACTAAGTGAATTTGACCCTTGACCTAATTTCACATAGCCAAGTCCAACATCGAGTAAGGGTTGTAGCTTATTGGTAATAGCGCTTTTTCCCTCAAAAAACTTCAGGGCCTCATTAATGGAAAGATTCAATACATCAGCGATGTTCTTGTTGTTGTATGCAACTTCTAAAATTTCTTTTTTAAATCGCTTTCCACCACAATTCTCACAAGTTAAATGAAGATCTGCCATAAACTGCATTTCAATTTTGACAGTACCCTCTCCCTCACAGACCTCACATCTTCCTCCGTCTACATTAAAGGAGAAATGGGCAGGTTTGAAATTATTTTGTTTCGAAAGATGCTGCTCAGAGAACAGTTGTCTTATTCCGTCGTACGCCTTTACATAGGTCACAGGGTTTGATCTGGAACTTTTTCCGATAGGATTTTGATCGACGAATTCGACTTGAGTAATTTTTTTGTAGTCACCTGTAAGGTTCGTAAACTTCCCTGAGACTTCACCTAAAACTCCAAGTCGTTTACTAATGGCAGGATGCAAAATTTTTCTAACAAGGGTAGATTTTCCACTTCCACTAACTCCGGTGACTACGGTAAGTACACCTAAGGGAAATGCTACATTTATGTTTTTTAAATTATTTTCTCTTGCTCCTTCAATGGTCACAGATGTTCTCCAAGTACGTCTTCTTGCCGGAACGGTAATCTCCTCATCTCCGCTGAGATATCTGGCAGTGTGGGACTTAGTTTTCCCATTTAGCTGGGAGGTTTTTCCTTGAAATACTAACTCTCCGCCATTGATACCGGCGCCAGGACCTATATCAATGATTTGATCAGCTGCTTCCATTACTTTTTCTTCATGCTCAACCACAAGCACTGTATTGCCAACATCTCTTAAACTTTTAAGGACATTGATGAGCCTATCCGTATCCCGAGGATGAAGGCCTATACTCGGCTCATCTAAAATATACATAGAACCAACAAGGGTACTACCTAAGGAAGTAGCTAGTTTAATACGTTGAAATTCACCTCCTGAGAGAGTATTGGTAAGTCTATTGAGCGTCAGATATCCTAAACCTACCTGATTGAGATAGGAGAGTCTGTTTTTTACTTCGTCTAAAATTCTTTTAGCTACTTCCTGATCATGTTTGTTAAGCTTTATTTCATTGAAAAAGTGGACAAGTTGTTTTACTGACATTAATACCAGATCAGTTATCGAATGATGCGCTATTTTAACATAGCTGGCATCTTTTCGCAATTTCGTTCCCCGGCAATCCGGACAGGTTGTTTTGCCACGATATCGAGAAAGCATCACTCGGTATTGAATCTTATGAAGCTTAGATTCCAGATGCTCAAAGAAGCTATTTAAGCCATCGAAATAGTCATTTCCCGTCCACAATAATTCATACTCTTTTTTTGTGAGTTCGGCAATTGGGCGGTGAATAGGAAAATCAAATCGGATGCCATCTCGCAACAAAGGCTCAGCCCATTTTTTCATGGTTTCACCTTTCCATGGAGCAATGGCTCCTTCATAAACAGATAGGTTTCTATCGGGAATAACTAAGTCTGGATCAATTCCCAAGACCTTCCCAAAACCTTCGCATCTCTTACACGCACCGTAAGGATTGTTGAAGCTAAAAAAATTGACAGAAGGCTCTTCAAACAAAACTCCATCAAGTTCAAAACGATCTGAAAAATGTCTCTTCTCCTTTCCAACTATTGTAACAATACAATCTCCGTCACCTTCATAAAATGCGGTTTGAACTGAATCAGAAAACCTAAATTGGGTTGCTTCATCTAATTGTACAATCGCTCTATCAATTAAAATATCGATCGTTCCTTCCAGCTTTTTCTCCGATTTTAGTAAATCTTCGATATAAGCTATATTATCTCCTATTACAATTCGATTATATCCTTTGCTCATCAAGATCTCCAGTTCTTTAATTAGGGATCGTTTAGATTTTTGTATTAGTGGAGTAGTGATGGTCAGTTTGGTTCCTTCCTTATGAGACAAGATGTAGTTGACCACATCCGTAACCGTATTTTTTTTTACCTCTTTACCAGATTCCGGGGATATGGTATGTCCCACTCTAGCGAAAAGAAGTTTCAAATAATCATATATTTCGGTGGTAGTTCCTATGGTTGAGCGTGGGTTTTTAGTGGTTACTTTTTGCTCTATAGCTATGGCGGGAGCTACACCTTTAATATAATCCACCTCAGGCTTTTCCATTCGGCCTAAGAATTGACGAGCATATGAACTTAGACTCTCCACGTATTTTCGCTGGCCTTCAGCAAAAAGCGTATCAAAAGCAAGAGAAGATTTGCCAGAACCTGATAAGCCTGTAATTACAACTAATTGGTCTCTTGGAATAGCTACATCTAAGTTTTTAAGATTATTTACCCTAGCACCTTTGATGATGATGTACTCTTTTGGATTTAATTTATCAATATTTCCAATCATTTCAGGGCTTTGAATTAATTGAAACACTAACTAGATGATTCGGTTTATCAATTGTAAAAATAAAAAGTGAGTCTTTCCTTGAATGATTATAATTTTATATCTTTAATAAAATTTCAAATTAACAAATTCGATAATATGATTTAGACTTTTACGTTAACAGAATTAGTGACGTACATGAATAAGACAGAATTAAAAGATAGTGATTTACTATCTCTTTACATTGGAGGAAACGAAGAGGCATTTGAGGAACTCCTCAAGCGTCATAAAGACAGGGTTTTTACAACCATTTATTTAATTGTAAAAGACAGATATACAACTGAAGATCTCATGCAAGAGGTTTTCATCAAAGCAATACGTACCATTAAGTCGGGTAGATATAATGAAGAAGGTAAGTTTTTACCTTGGATTCTACGTATTGCCCATAATCTTTCAATAGACTATTTCAGAAAATCAAAACGTTATCCAGTAATTGTAATGGAGGATGGGAGTAGCGTTTTTAATTCATTGGATTTTTCTGAAACCACTATTGAAGATAAACATATCAAACAAGATACCTATAACCTTTTAAAAGCCTACATTAGAGAACTTCCTGATTCACAGCGAGAAGTGTTAGTTATGAGACACTATATGAAAATGAGCTTTCAAGAAATTGCAGATGCGACAGATGTTAGCATCAATACGGCACTAGGAAGGATGAGGTATGCTTTGATTAACTTAAGAAAGAGATTTGAGCAAACACAAAATGCCTATGACAAAAAACTTTACAAAAAATGATTTAGTGAGATTTCTGTACGATGAGGTAAATGAAGATGAGCGGTTGGAGATTAAAGAGTCTTTATGTTCCAATGTGGATCTACGAGCCAATTTGGAAGAATTAAAAGAAGCAATGTCTATACTCGACGGCTTTTTTGTGAAAACCCCCAACGACGTAGTGTCGAAGATCTTGCAAGCATCTAAGAATCTCCAGTCTGCCTAACTTAAGGCATTGGATGATTTAAAGATATCCAAGAATTTTATCACCTATTTTCTAGGGTTTGATTTGAGACAGAAGTAGAATTAGATGATAAAATATGCCTAAACTATTCATTGTCATTTTCTTGAAACTGATAATGAATAAGTTTAGGATGGACAAAACAACGTCTCTTTTTACTGGGGAATCTTTTAGGTGAAGTTTATGATTTTGAATGTCATCGATGAATTTGTTTTAAATCAAAATAATATCCTATTCTTGACCTAAAATCGTACAGTTAATTGCCTAAAATAATCCTTTGCAAAACTATGTTTTTGAAATTCTTGAAGCCTCGATTTGAACCAAAAATCCGGTTTTGCAAAGGATTCTCTGAGGTAATTGATTTTGAATGAGAGGACAACTCGTTACCCCAATTTGAGGAATCAAAAATCACTCATTATGAATATTAAACTGCTATAAATCAATTACTTGAATCAACTCGCCATTATTTGTGGTGAATAATGAGGGTTAAAACAAAATAGCTATTTGACGTGTCCTAAAAGAATACGTTTTGGTAACACGTTGGCGGATTTATACAACAGGCTTTTTATTTATACCTAAAAAGCCTTTAAGTTAAGAAGGTGAGATTGCTTGCTTTTCTGAATATCTAAAAATGAATTTCATCAAATAAAAATCCGTCTTCTTCGAAAATAAATTTATGTTTATCTTAAATAAATTCATTTTTGATAGAGTGAAAATCCTTTATATTCATCAATATTTCAAGATTCCGGAGGAAGGAGGCTCAATCAGGTCTTATTACCTAGCTAAAGGACTAGTAGATGCAGGACATCAGGTCACAATGATTACTGCACATGATAGGGCTTATAATGTAAAAAATACTGATGGAATTAAGATTCATTATTTAAAAGTTGCTTATGATAATAGATTTGGCTTTGTTAAGCGGCTTTTTTCATTTTGGAAGTTTGTAATTCTTGCCAGAAAGGAAGCATTAAAGTTGAATAAGCATGACTTAGCCTATGTAATGACCACTCCACTCACAACAGGTTTTATTGCAACATATCTAAAGAGGAAATTGGACCTTCCTTACTACTTTGAAATAGGTGATTTATGGCCAGAAGCTCCAATTAGCATGGGACTGATTAAGCATAGGTTTTTTAAAAAATGGCTCTATGCTATTGAGAAGAAATTTTACTTTGAAGCGGATAAAGTCATTGCTTTGTCACCAGCCATCCGGAATTATGTGGAAAGAGTATGCTCTAACGTAAAGGTATATGTAATTCCTAATATGTCTGATTGTCAATTTTTTGAGCTTGATTATAGTATTGGAGATTATAGCTTTTCAAATAAATTTCATATAACTTACTGTGGTGCTATAGGTAAGGCGAATCATTTAGAGTTTCTACTTGCCGCCGCTCGTGAAAGTGCCAAAAACAGATTACCTGTTCATTTCAACATCATTGGATATGGATCTGAGATGCATCGACTTCAACAGGAAGCTAGATTTCTATATAATGTTACATTCTATCAACACGGAGGAAAAGATCGCGTAAAGAAACTATTGGATCGAAGTGATGCGGTATACGTTTCTTTCAAAGATGTGGATATCTTAGGGACAGGTAGCCCAAATAAGTTTTTTGATGCATTAGCAGCTGGTAAGCTGAGTATCATCAATTTTAATGGATGGATCAAAGGTATAGTTGAAAAAAACAGGTGTGGTTTTCATCATGACCCCCATCATCCAGAGGAATTTGTCAGAAAGATTAAGGTCTTTCTTGAGTTACCAGGACTATTATTAAGATATCAAAAAAACAGTAGAAAGCTTGCAGAACTATACTACAATAAAGAAATCCAAATAACTAAACTCTTAAAAATTCTCAATAACGAATACAAATTTGAAAAGAACAAATCTGAGGTTTATATCTTAACCGCCTGAAGGTTTATACTCGGAGATATGAAATATTTTATTGGCATCTGTTTCTGCCATGATCTTTTGAATGGAAAGATCTGTTTTTTTAGCATAGCTTTTGACAATTTGCCATCCAAGCCACCTTCCTATTCTTCCCGGGCATTTGATCCCTATTTCATACACATTTGGTCTTTCCCCCAAAAATTTTTGCTTCATCTGGTGATCAGTATTATAAAGCAGTTTATTTTCAACAAAGTTTGCCCATATGATTGCATCATTTGCAAATGAATCATTCCATTCTTCTTTTGTATATCCCATAAGGACATTTTCCGGGGTACAAGGCAAAATTTGGCTGAGCAGATAATAAGATTTTCCATGATCAATCATTTCCGAAAGCATAGTTTCTCCTTTGCACTGCTGTATGTATTGACTAGAAATAAAGTGCATGATATTAGCCGGTAAATGTTCAGTATTGTACCTTTTGAGGATGTAATTAGGAATTTGCTGAGGCTTGTAGGTAGCATCTTCACCGACGAAAAAATCCATGCCTATGATCACGCGCTCATTAGAAATAAAAAGATCTTTATATAATCCTGTAACAGCTGTTTGGAATATTGGTATTTTCGTCTCTGGGTAATAAACACTTAATCGCCCCAAGCTTGATTCTATTGTTACTATGATTTGCTTAAGGTCGGCAAAAGCCCTTAGTGATTCTTGATATAGCGTGTCTATGGACGGGTTTTGAAGTAAACCAAACATTTTATTGGCTAGGATTGTGTTGCTAGGATATTGATCAGCATCTAGAAATAATTTAGCAAAATCGGCATGGTTATCTAGCAGGTTTTTGACTTCTTGAGTAGATTGAGTGTGAAATAATTCTCGATCTATCCGTTGTACTTTTATTTGAATAGGAATGGGATCTACAGATTCACGACAATTTTTCCCAGAACAACTGATCAATGAAACGCTGAATATTACTAAAAGAACTCTTAACATAGTTTCTATTTTTGCCGCAAAAAAAATAGGAAGGCTAAAAACCTACTAGCAACAGACGAATAATCATGAAGCAAATTTTCTTTTTCATACTATTAATTCTTGGTACCATACTTTCGGCTCAAACCAAGCTAGGGCTCAAGTTGTCACCAGTGATTGCTTCTAATAGAGTTACTAATGATGCTCAAACACTAGAAAACGATGGATCTGTGTTAAAGTTGTCCGTAGGTTTAGTAGTAGATAAACCTCTTTCTGATTCCTATTTTCTAAGTACTGGTTTAATATACATACCAAAAAGAGCTGCTTTCAGGACTAATAGTGCAGCATCCGAAGAGTATACACTACAATACCTACAAATTCCAACAACGCTTAAGCTATTCACTAACGAAATTGCTCCTGATGTAAAAGTATATTTTCAAGTGGGAGGAGCTTTGGAAATAAAAGTATTTGATGAGGCGGATGAGCCTAACTTCAACACGGTTGAAAAATTCAATACGGCTGATTTTTCTGTTATTGTAGGGAGCGGAGTAGAATACAGGGCTGGAATCAATACTACGATTTTTGGTGGAATTTCCTATCAACGAGGATTGGCAAACACTGTGAATGAAACAATCGGAGGTGCAGATGATCTTAAAATCAGAAACACCATCGTTTCTATTGACTTAGGTGTTAAGTTTTAAGTTCAAAATGTTTAACCCACCTTAAGCAGCCTTCTTTAGGGCAGCCAGTTGTTGTTCAAGGCTTTTACTTCGTTTTTCTTTTAATTTGGTTTGGTTTAGCCGAAATATTTCGGGATTAAACGCTTCTTTTTTAGTCATCATATGAAAATAGATGA
>JBCCLN010000202.1:0-7769 GCA_039026865.1 Bacteroidota bacterium
CAGCATTTCAAAAACGTAGTTTACTGGTCGTAAATGAGGCTTTTGAAATGTTGAGTAACGAAGAGTTGGGCCAAAAGGCGGGTTTTTCAAAGGATTCTCCTATTCCATGTATTACCTCATCTCAATGAATAACACCCGAATTTTTCGGGTTAAGTCAATGGCATTAAAAAGCTAGTCCGAGGGAACCTTTACAATTACTGATTTTTTGAGAAACCTGTCGTGGCAAAGACCATAATTGGTGTGAATTTTTGAGTAGCGCTGGTTTCTTTATGAAATACTTTGCAGCTTTTTCAGTTGATACGCAACATTCCACGATACAGAAATAAGGTCGTAGCAAAAAAATGCTACGACCAAATAAAGTTATAATTACCACAGTTTACCAATACCCCAAATCAATCCATTGTCTAACCTACTGACAATCGTGAAATCATCCAATGAATTTAAACGAACCAAGTCACCTCCATCCGATCTATTGGCCCTAAAATAAAATTCTCCGTTAATATTCGCGTTGTAACCAACAAACGCGTAATTAGGTAAAGCGTTCCAATCTCTTACTGCTCCTGTTTCAAAATTTACCACCTTCAGATTATCATACTCTTCTCCCCAATAAGCCCAATCGTATGGTTGTTCAATTGAATAGGAGGTATCAGCGTACTGAACTATTGCTTCATTACCTGAGATAAATATTACTGACTTAATAACACTTGCTAGTAGAACATTGTCTAAATCAAAAGTAAAATCGTCAACAAATTCTCCGTCAGAATTTACCTTTAAGATAGTGTGCTGAGGAAGTGGATCACTAATAGCAGTCGAAAACTCATTGAAAAATGGATTAGCTGTGGCAGGTATGGTATAAAAATCACCCTCATCATCTACACCGAATTCTTCGAGCTGTGCCATTAATCTATTATCCTTTTTATATGTTACCGTATTCAAATCAGTATCTATCACAGCAATAGCAGCCCCACCAGGATTCGGCCAATTGCAGCACTCATCAGGGTTGTAGTATCCTAATGGAATTATTATCTTATTTCCACTGATATACTTTCTCCATTCTAAAAATGGAAGATATAGACCTGGAAAATCATATGGTTCTACCTGATGCACCTCAACAATCTCCATTTTTTCAGGATTAAATTCTACAAGTATTCCTTCAGCCAAATTACTCATATATGCCTTAATATTTGAAATGATTGAGGCGGTTGGGCTTATATCATTGACTCCAACGCTGGCAAAGCTCAAAATATCTTGGGGAGTTAAGCTTAGTGTAACCTTATCAACGCTCCATTTAGTCATTGTCATCGCATTTGAATTCCAAGTATAGACATTATCACCAAATGTCACGGAAGTCGCATTAAACCCAAGTTCAATGGCTGTGTTTTTGTCAGGGCTATCAGGTATTTCGTCATAAACCCCCATATAGTAAACATTACCCTGTGGGGTATTCTCTGAAAAGGACAACATCCATGCTTGTTCTGCTTCTTCTCCATTATTTGCCGATGCATCATCACTATCATCATTTTCGCAGGATGTTAACACTAATAATCCAAGCAAAATTACAAGAGTTGGTGAAGACTTTATTTTTCTCTTTGAAGATAGCTTACTGAAAGAGGTACAATATTTTGATTTTAATAATTTCATTTTTTGTAATTTCAATTTTTGAAAATGATCCGAGTTCGGATCCTTTAAAACCCTACTGAAGTTTAACTTTTGTAGGACACCACCTTCCGGTGGATATGCCTGCGTTTCATGGGGATATGTCCTTGACCGACATGTTCCCTTGCAGGTTTGTTTTGTTCGTCATCCTACTCTTAGTAGCCCTTAGGTGGGAGATGCTGAAATGATACTGAAACAAGCTCAATACTGGATTCAACATGATGATTCTATTGGATTCTTTATTTACATAGGCCTATGGTTTAGAACTGTCTTTATCTTAGGACTTATCCGACAGTTGCTGATTGCACATTTATTAATGGTGTAGTTCGTCATATCGATCCTTAAAATTGTGTTGTCGGCTTTAGTATATGTTGCTCTCACATAACTAACGTTGTATTCCATAAAAATCAAAGACTTTGGTAGTTTATTACAGGTTCTCCAAAACTATCAGAAACTTTTCCATAAATCCCTTGGTACACCGGTGCTTGAGTAAATCCGCATAGTAAAGTAATGGGTAGAAACATGTGGTTATAAAATTCAACAACTTATGATTTGACATTTCTTACCAAGAAATAGCCTTCCAATCTAAAATCCTGAAATTGTGAATTGGCTAAATTTTCGCTGGAAATTAGACTTGATCTTTCTTCATTTCCTGAGAGATAATACGTCCTCTTGGGTTCAATCTCATAGACCCTCTCTCCACAATGAACACTCATAGTGTACGCAGAGCTATTGAAAAGCTTCAATTCACCATTTAATGAAATATCAAATGTCTCACCTTGGATTTTACCTTGTGCACCGTTACCTCCGAACACCGTTAAATACCCTTTTTTATCTAGTCTCTGCGTAGCAGTCAGTGGATCTTTAGACTGGGAGTTGCTGGAATACCTACCCGCAGCGAAGATGGCCATTGCTAAACAAGCCGCTGCTGCATAGCGGGTAAGTTTTTTGTAAAGAGGAATTACTTTAGAGCCTTCATCTACGATTTGGTTGAGTTGAACTTTTTGCTGGATTTTTTCCCAAGCACCTTTTTGAATCATATCATGAGCAGAAGCGGAAATTTCATTCATGGAATCCTCCTCATCTTCCAACTCTATCCATTGCTCCACCAATCTTTTCTCTTCTTGTGTGCAACCATCGGAATAATACCGCTTCAAAAGTTCTGGTGTTATTCGTTTTTTTTCATTCATATGGCAACTTAATTTATGATCCCTCATAAATAGGTTGCACCTCGAAACGACATACCGAAGGTGGTAAGAAAAAAAGTATTTTATCCTACATAGCGAGTCTAATACCCTGATGCCAGTCTTGCCGTTGACTTGCACCTAAAAAGAAACAACAGCGTACGAGACTTTGCCTCGTGTGCTTCCCCGGAGTTCTTGACATTCTAATGCGAAAAGATGAACAGCGTACCGCGCTAGTTGGGAAATAGAAGTTCTTGCTTCAGTAATTTTAGGGCCTTACTGATGTGTTGTTCAATAGCGCGCTGGCTCACTCCTAATTCGGACGCGATTTCATTATTAGTCCGGCCTTGCTTCCGACTCATTTCAAAAACTTCTTTGCATTTTGGAGGTAGCTTATTTAAGCATGCTTCATAGTTGCCATTAAGTTCGTTGAAATCTATTGTTTCTTGAGTTTCATTTGTAAAGGTAGTCTCATTAGGAGTTTCATCAGCGACAACTTTCATGTGCTTCTCCCTAATGGATTCATTGCGGTAATACTCCAGCACCTTAAGCTTGGCAGCTCTTACGAGATACTTTTGTAAAGTGGAAGTAATTTGGATACTATCCCTTCTTTCCCATAAGGATATAAAAATTTCTTGGGCAAGACTATCCGCCATGTTCACATCGCGTAATTGACGATAACAAACAGAAAATACTTTTTTCCAGTACAAGTTAAATACCTCTTGAAAGTCTTTTTCCAAGGTAAAATCAGGGTCTGAGTTGCTATGTTTTTTGTTAGAGGTCAAGTAAGTCAGGGAAGAGTCTGTTGGACTCGTTTTGAAGTGTTTGCTGCTTGAATAATCAATAACAAAACTATAAACCAATTCAATTGCGGTCAAGATTTATTTAGATCAAGTTTAACTAATTAAGTGGGAAATATCTTTGAGAGGGTATACACTAATTTTTAAGGATGGGCGGGTTAAAGCCTCTTTAAAAGGCTTTTAAGTGCCGTATAGCCTCGAAATCACCTTAGATTTCATGATGTGTGTGGAGGATGCTGTAGGCTGAAAAAGTAGGAATCTATTTCTCATGTTTGGTCTGATAATAGATCCAAACGCCTTTGTCGTTTTTCATTTTGGTGCAGAGCTTATGTTTGACAAGCCAATTCAGTGCATTGTAAACACCTGATAAAATTATTAGCTGTTCAAGTGTTCGGCATCTTTAACCAAAGATTTTTCGGCATTTTCTCGGGGCTGACTTTCTAGAATTTGCGTCTAACTTTTCCAGATGTAAGGATCTAATGGTAACCTCAATCATGAAAACCCCTGTACCTGAGAAAATCACTCAAAAACTTATCAAAATATCCTAAGATGATTTTCTCAACTATAGGTAGTTTTCCAATTCAAAATATGTGGTTTAAAAGGTCGTAGCCAGAAGCTACGACCAGCATGGGAGATTCAGTGAATCTGTTGTACAAGTATTTTGATCACCGAATTCAACTATTAACAATAACCTACCATAACCTAGCAAAATGTCTTATATCCCCATTGATTGATTTTGTTACCTCTGAAAAGCTATTAAAGGAATTTTGCTTTAATAAGACTGTGTTCCAAATTGAATTGACTTCTCCAAATGCTCTGTAATATCATACCTGTCATCCCAACTACTCGGAGAAACATAATTCATATCCACGTAATCAAGTACCAACTTATTTTCACGTGCCATTGTAACACTGGTAACATATTTGACCGGACCCGCTGCTCGGGGTCGAAGGATGGGCATACTTTCCACAGGGTGCTTCTTCATCACTATTCATTTTATAGTTTTAACAATAAAGCTGCTCTAGGTTACTTTTACAATGTCTTGAAATTCGGGTTAAGATAAAAGAGGGATTTGCGCGGACCAGATTCGGACAAAATCATGTTCGTGTCTCATCTTTTTTCTATCTGAGTTGGGAAAATATTGAGAAATCCTTCCCATCTTTTAAAAACATTGGAAATATTTCCAATCGAATAAGCAAGTTTGCTTTATTCCAGCATTGATATTGGGCGACAATATTGACATTTGTTGCGACATATATTATAATTATACTTAATCATGTAGAAAGAAAAGAATATGTCCGATAGAATAAACGCAAGATTATCAAAACCTTTAGCAGAGCATGTGAGTCGCATGGTAGGAACTAATAATCTATATGAAACGCCAAGTGAATACATAAGATCATTGATAAGAAGAGACATGGAAAGCGATTCATCTCAGATTTATGCTAAAGTTATTGAAGGCTTTGAAGATATTAAGGAAGATCGATTTTTTGAATCAAGCGGAGACTGGAAAAAAGATAAAGAGCTATTCAAGCAGAAGGAGGCTAACGGCTGGAAATAAACTATGTCTAAATTCTTTTTGACTCGACGAGCCACTATCGACCTTCTTGATATTGAAGATTATTCTTTGAGAAAATAGGGAGAAGATCAAACTGATATTTACATGAATGATCTTTATTATGAGTTTTCTAAAATAGCCAGGAACCCAGAAATCGGTAAGCTTAGATATGATCGTTCTTATCCGTTTTATATGGCACCAGTAAGGGAGCATTTTGCTATCTACAAACTAATTGATTCTGGAATAATCATCGCTACGAAGACTATTTCGGGGTTTACTCGGTCAACAAGTTTGGGCGCAAACGCTACCTGTGTCGTCTGTGTATGGCTTATGATGTGCTCAACGATTAGGTATTGGCCAGTGGCCTGGCCAAGTCGGTTCGTGGGGAAGTTTCCATGATGATGGATGGCATCAGCGGCAAACTACGTAAGCATATCTAGGTGATGGATCGCAATTTCGATCGTTTGAGTACGATCAAATCTGTACTTCAATCTGATCCTTATGCACGGCTGTGTGTACGCCTTTGCAGTGTGTCAGGGTTTTATCAAAAGGTGGTCGCATGTGCTGAGGATGACTTTGTCATTACCTGGGACCTCATGCTGTGGAACATTTGCAAGCATATCTAGACGAATATTGTTACCGATTTAACCGACATCTGATGAAGGGTGAAATATTTGACCGTCTGATGAATAGAATGGTGGCTCATAGCCCGGTTTACTGCAAAAACTTGACTATTTACTAAGTGCCTACGTCAAAAGACTTATTTACCATATTTATCTTTCCATTCTTTTACTATCGCAGGTAATTCCTCACCGTCTGCCCCAAATATCAGAGAAGCAGAGTTCATGCAATATCGTAGTCCTGTAGGCGCTGGTCCATCATTAAATACATGACCAAGATGTGAACCACTTCCACTATCAACTACTTCAGTACGAACCATGCCGTGACTTCTGTCAGCAATCTCTTTGACAGCATTTTTATCGATTGGCTTGTAAAAGCTAGGCCATCCAGTGCCTGATTTATACTTATGCTCAGAGCTGAATAAGGGCTGACCAGTGGCCGCTGAGTAATACGTTCCTTTTTTCTTATTATCCCAATATGCTCCGGAGAAAGCATATTCTGTACCCTGCTGGCGCAATACATAAAATTGCTCATCAGAAAGAATCTTCTTCCACTCATCATCTGTCTTTTGAATTGGGTATGAATAATTTTCCTCTTTTGAGTTGGATTTTGTCTGGCAAGCCCCAGTGATGTATGCAAGACTAAGAATTAAAATAAGCGATAACCTCATAGTTTTTTCCTTCGATGAACGGAAGGTTAAACCATTTGTTTATCAAATTCATGGATTGACTAAGGAATTGTATGATAAGATCTTTCCAAATGTCACTTTCACGATATGTAATATTCTGAATCAGAAATGAAAATTTCTACCAATCCATCTGATGGGGGTTTATTATCTTGATTATGATACTAGAATGAAAAAGGAAGATAGAGAAAAAATAGAGTAAAGGAGACTTACATATTCATATCAGTGTGGTTTTGTCAAGCATTTTAAACTAAACTAAATCTTACTACCTTCCATCCCATAATCCATTTAAATAATTAGTCTCACGAAACAGCGTTTAATCGAATTCAAAGAATCCTTTGCAAAACTGGATTTTTGGCTCAAATCGAGGCTTTCAGAATTTTAAAAACGTAGTTACTGGTCTTGAATGAGGCTTTTGAAATTTTGAGTAACGAAGAGTTGGGCCAAAAGGCGGGTTTTGCAAAGGATTCTCAAAATCTAACTAGAGAGGTGACCAAAATAGATTGGAACAATAAGAAAAGACTTAGAAGAGAATGAAGAGAATAACATTCAGGAAAGTAATCTAAAACCGGATTTCCTACTCTTTCTGCAAAATTCCCATCTACGTTCTCAACTTCAACAACGCCACACACTCCACATGAGATGTTTGTGGGACTTAAAATCATCTTTAGTTATTCCAAATGTTTTTCAATCAAGAAAACTAGTAGCTCTTGGCTTATTTTTAAACATATAAACTCGATATAAGAACAAGTAAAAAACCGTCACAACGTCACTGCGAACTCCTTTTTGGAATGTAAGGTGGGATGAAAAGGGTGTGGCAGTCCAATGTCATTAACTTAAGGGATATTACCTAGGCTCTTCCAGATGTTCCATAGGGCATCTGGAAGCTAGATAGAAAAGGATTTGTAATCCTGTCTGGCAATACGAACTTTAATCCATGGCGTTTGAATGCCGGATTAAAGATCAGCACGGATTATACTTCATCACTTGCACCGTTCACCAATGGGTAGACGTCTTTACTAGAAAAGCTTATTAGATATCCTCTTGGATAGTCTTCGATTTTGCCAAAAAACAAAGGGATTAAAAATCTATGCTTGGGTAATAATGACAAATCACATCCACATGATCATTAGTAACGATAAAGAAAAATTGAGTGATATCATTCGTGATTTCAAGAAGTACACGTCCTCACAAATTTTTAAAGCCATAGAAAAAAATGAAAAGGAGAGTAGAAAGCGATGGTTGCTTTGGTTATTGAAGAAAGA
>JBCCLN010000203.1:0-7606 GCA_039026865.1 Bacteroidota bacterium
AGGGAATTGATTTTGAATGAGAGGACAACATCGTTCCTCAAATTTGAGGAATCAAAAATCATTCATTATGAATATTAAACTAAGGTAAATCAATTACTTGAATCAACTCGCCATTATTTGTGGTGAATAATGCGGTTTAAGGTATATCCTTAGTTGGAATACCTTTTTGTAAAGGGTTTTTGTAAGTTATTTAAATACGACTGTCTTATCCCAATTCTCCCTAAGATTTACATTGATCCTATGATAGTGTGGGTTTGTCGATTTTCGCAGAAAAAAGTACGAGCTTTTTAATCACTAAACTGAACGTAAGGGATTTTCCTCATAGATTAAGGTTGTATTCAATTATTAGTAATCTAAAGATCAATTGACATGAAGAATTCAACATATCTGATCATTTTACTTGTTTTAGTTTCTTTGATCTCGAAGGGTCAACAGCCTTATCCGAATACGGGGATTCAAGTAAACAATACAGATGGGAAAAGCGGTGTTAAAATATTTGCAGAAGGTTTAGATTGGAACCCTAACTGGGGGCCTGGTTATTTACAAATCTATGGCTCAAAAATATATGACAATGGTAGTAATTTGCATTTTGCACATGGTGCTAGAAGATTGAATATTCATTCTGGAGATGAGACAACTCCAGTTACTATTAAACTAAGTGGAGATGAAGATTCCTTTCTTAATTCTGGATTTCTCGGTATTGGATTAACAAACCCTTCACATATTCTTCATGTAAAATCAACAACGGGCGCCGTTGAACTTTTGGAATCCACTCAAAACCAAGCTTATTTAACCCGCATTATTCACCACAAATAATGGCGGGTTGATTCAAGTAATTGATTTACCTTAGTTTAATATTCATAATGAATGATTTTTGATTCCTCAAATTTGGGGAACGATGTTGTCCTCTCATTCAAAATCAATTACCTCCTATTCAACGCGTTACCTCATCTCAATGAATAACACCCGAATTTTTCGGGTTAAGACTACATACTAATGAGGGAATAAGTAAACGTGTTGAATTTGCAAATCGACCAGGAGGAAGAGCTACCATTTGGGTATCAGAAGCTTTTGACGCATTTAATATTTTAGCAAATGGTAGGGTTGGAATAGGAACTACTAACCCTACGAATGATTTACATGTCCATAGTTATGATGGAGGACTAAAATTATCCTCATCGGCAACTAATTCTCATATTTGGTCGACTACAGAAAACGGTAGTAACTGGCAAGATTTAGAATACAGGGCTAAGAATCATATTTTCTCTCAAGGAAATGTTGGGATAGGGATAACAAATCCAACCCAAAAGTTGCAAGTGGCAGGTACTGTTTATTCTACAGAAGTAAAAGTTGAACTTGAAGCAGGAAAAGGTCCCGATTATGTTTTTGAATCGGATTACAAACTTAGAACTCTCAATGAAACTAAAGAATACATAATAAAGAATAAGCATCTTCCTGAAATTCCCTCTGCCAAAGAAATGGAAGCCAATGGAGTAGATTTAGGAGATATGAACATGCGACTTTTGAAGAAGATAGAAGAATTAACACTTTATCAAATAGAACTTATGGAGGAAATGGAAGCAATGAAAAAGGAACTACAAGCTTTAAAAAACTAAAAAAAATGTAATCGAGTAGATGGTCGTGAGCTATGAGCTCACGGTTTATCTCTCATCCATCCAGTGTACGGATCGCGTACCCGTTAGTTCAATGGGGATGAGGATGAAATTTCAGGTTATGATCCATATGGACAAACACCCTCTTGTGCTTAGTCTGGACCGTATGATCGTAGAGCCAGACCATAGTATAGAATGTAGAGTCACAGCCCGAACGCCTTTTCTGGTTCTGTTATAAACCCATGCACAATTCTTATCCTACCCTAGACCGATGAGGTTCTTACCCTTTTTCTCCATCTCCAGTTTCTTCTTTCTCAAGTCTTGTCAGATATCATCTGATACGATGCCTCAGACATTCATTCAACTTTTTGAGCTTGGAATGGATACTACTCAAATACAAAAGGCCTGATTTTTAGAAAAGTCACACGTTATTAGGATTCAAGGTATTTCCTAGTTGGGATACTTTTTATACAGGTATTTATGAGTTATTTTAAGTCCGATTGCCTTCACTTTTAATCTTAACCTAAGGAATCCATTTAATATCGTCAAAATTTGGCTTACGTTTCTCCAAAAAAGCATTTCTCCCTTCTTTCGCCTCTTCCGTCATGTAGGCTAAACGGGTTGCTTCACCGGCAAAAACCTGCTGACCAACCATTCCATCATCTGTGAGATTAAAAGCAAACTTAAGCATTTTAATGGAGGTAGGTGATTTTTCTAGGATCTCCTGGGCCCATTGATAAGCTTCTGAAGTTAAATCTTCATGAGGAATCACTGCATTTACCATGCCCATTTCGTAAGCTTCTTGTGCAGAATAACTTCTGCCCAGAAAGAATATTTCTCTTGCCTTTTTTTGACCTACCATTTTGGCTAAGTAGGCAGAACCATATCCACCATCAAAACTGGTGACATCTGCATCTGTTTGTTTGAAAATGGCATGTTCTTTACTTGCTAATGTTAAATCACAAACCGTGTGTAAGCTATGTCCCCCACCAACAGCCCAACCTGGCACTACCGCAATCACAACCTTAGGCATAAATCGGATCAACCGCTGGACTTCCAGTATATTTAATCTAGGCATGCCATCATCATCTACATAGCCTTGATGCCCGCGAGCATTTTGATCGCCACCGCTGCAAAATGCCCAACCTCCATCTTTTGGAGAGGGACCTTCTCCACTTAGAAGTACCACACCTATGTTTGCGTCCTCACGAGCATCCACAAAAGCTTTGTACAACTCTGCTACTGTTTTTGGGCGAAAAGCGTTTCTTACCCTAGGACGATTGAAGGCAATTCGAGCTACTTTACCAGATTTATAATAAGTGATATCTTCAAAATCGGTTACTTTTTTCCAGTTTACAGATTTGCTCATCTATTTGTTTTCTTAAGTATTTGTAACTTCTTTGATTCACCTCCGGTTCAGTAAAAATCTCCAAAACGGTAGTTGCACTTGCTGGTTCAATAAATCTTTTCCAATATTGATGAAATTCTGATTCTGAATGAATCGCTAGATAATTGAAGTGATTTTCTTTGCATAGATATTCTGCTGTTCGGTTATGTCTGGTCTCAAAATAATTTTCTAGCTCCGGTAAATTAGCAGGGCCTTCAATAAGTCGGAAAATCCCACCGCCTTTATTATTCATTATCACTATTTTAAGATTCGGGGTTTGATGATGATGAAAAAAGGCGTTTCGATCATAAAGAAAGGCAAGATCGCCACTGATTAAGATATTCAATTTTTTTGAAACCAAAGCGGTCCCTAAGGCGGTAGAAGTGCATCCGTCAATTCCACTGGTACCACGATTAGAAAATGTTAAAATACCTTTTTTTACCCCAAATAAGTCAGCATATCGGACCGGCATGGAATTACTTAAATGAAGTATCGAATTTTCGCTAATCCTTTCTAAAACTAATTGTGAGGCCTTTATTTCGGAAAACTCGCCTTCTTTCGTGAAGTTTTTCAAAACTGCTTTGGTCTGATGCTCATAAGACAGCCATCGATCTAAAAAAAAATCGTCCGTATCATGCTCTTGAAGCTTCTCCAGGATCCACCTGACTGGTTCTCTGAATAATCGAGGTTTGGTCTGAAACGTATCAACATACACACCTGACTCATCAAAATGCCAATGATTTTCGGGTTTATGCGATCTAATAAATTTCTTAAGCTTCTTCGATAAAACTGACAACCCGGAAGTGATCAACAGCTCTGGAACTAGCTCTTCCTGTGCGTTTATAAACCCATCAACATGTTCTATACCGCTATTCAAATTATTCAAAGGAGACCTGATTACTGGTATTTGTTGAGCTACCTGATCGATCAGTTGGTGAGTTAATAGCTCAGGTTCATCCTGACCGATTAGTAGAAGAATTTTTTTACTTCCCGGAAGACTTAAGCATGGGAATGGTTCGGTAGGGTGCACCGTCTTTTTAATAGAAAACGTTTCTGCGAATGTTGGTTTATCCTGCTCTTGCGGATAAAAAGGTTCTTTAAAGGGAATATTCAAGTGCACGGGACCTTTTGGTAAAGTGTACGCCTTCTGAATGGTTTGAATGAGTTTTTCCTGGTAACACTCCGCTTCGGTAGCTCCACTAACGATAGGCAATTGAACAGAGCATTTTACGTGATTCTTCAACACTTCAAATTGACGAATGGTCTGGCCATCTCGCTGATCTATCCATTCAGGCGGGCGATCCGCAGAAAGCGTAATTAGTGGTAGTTGTCTATAATAAGCCTCTGTTATTGCCGGAGCATAGTTTAGAAGAGCAGTGCCTGAGGTGCAACAAAGGACAACAGGTTCTTTTTCCATTTGAGTAATACCTAAAGCGATAAATGCAGCAGATCGCTCATCAGGAATAATTAGTTTTTTGATTTTAAAATTGCGGGCAAAAGAGAGGATAAGAGGTGCATTTCTAGAACCCGGAGATAAAACAGCGTGTCTAACACCAAGGCTATAGCATATTTCTGAAGTGTTGAATACTGCAGGATGCAACACGATCTTAGCTTATATTAGGTTCTTAAGTACATTCATTTTTAATACCGTCTCTTCAAATTCCTTTTTTGGATTTGAATCTTCTGTGATCCCTGCACCAGCATAAAGCCGAATACAATCATTGGATATCCTGGCGCAACGTAGGTTTACGAACAGATCCGTTGAACGCTCGAAGTTAACAGGTCCTAAAAAACCCGCATAAAATTCACGATCGTAACCTTCATGATTCAAAATCCAAGGTTTTGTTTTTTCGATGGGCATGCCGCAGACGGCTGAAGTAGGATGTAATAGCTCAACCATTTGGTCTGCCAGTTCTTCAAATGATACTTCTTGGTGGTTCACCTTGAATGTAGTTTTAAGATGGGCCAAATGACCTGCTTTGATTGCTTTAGGGCCATGCTCGTAAAATTCTCGTAATCGAAGCTTTTTAAAGCAATTGATAATATATCTACTTACAAAAGCTTGTTCTTCAATTTCTTTTTGTGTCCAGGTAATTTCGCTTAGAGGTTGGTTTTCTTTAAGCTTTTTCGTGCCAGCCAAGGCAACCGTTTGAAAAGCGTATTCGTTGTCTGAAATTAATAATTCGGGGGTGGCACCGACCCATAAACCTTTTCCAGGAATGAATGATAGGCTGCAGAAAGCATTGGGATACTCATTGCATAATAGTTGAAAGAAATTCCATGAAGAAAAACCAGCAGGTATCCCCAAATCTTCATATCGGGATAGCACTACCTTCTCGAATTGGCCTGCTTTGACCTCTTTGATTGCCTCTTGAACAAGCTCATAAAAATCATTAAGAGGAGCATTTGGAAGAGATAAATTTGGATTGATCTCGGACTTTGATCTGCGAGAAGTGGTTATAGACTTAATAAAGGTATCCAGTTGTTTGTCACCTACCCGCGGATCAATGTCAGTTTCAATCCCTTTTCCTTTTAGAATAATATCAGCCTTGATAAAAAAGGGTTTTATTGGATGGTTATCTTGGTATTGATTTATGATAAATCCAGTGTCAAGTTCAGTAATCGTTGGGTTGTACTGCTTTGGTTTTTCAAGCGAAATAATCAATTGGGTTTCGGTTTTGTTAGGCATGCGCCATGCCGCAAATCCAAAACCATTTTCAACTAGCTTATAAACAAGTTCTCCCTTATCCTCTAATACAAATGAATTGATTTTATATTCCACTACCTCCGATCCAGAATAGCCATAGTAATTCTACTCATAGCAATTAACTGGCTTTCACTGTTTTTTATTTCAATATTCCAAACATGCGTTCGTGTTCCTATATGAATAGGAGATGCGTAACCTGTGACTACACCCTCTTTTGCGGGTTTTATGTGGTTGGCATTGATCTCCAAACCTACTGCATATTGTTTATTTAAGTCGAGACACAAGGCAGCCCCTACACTACCCATGGTTTCTGCTAATGCAACAGAGGCACCACCATGTAACAGTCCCAGAGGTTGCTTTGTTCTATGATCTACCGGCATTGTAGCCTTCAAATAATTGTCTCCGGCTTCAATGAAGTGAATCCCTAAGTGTGCTATCATACAACCCTTTCCCATGCTATTCACTGCATCAAGAGATAGGTTTTCAGGGAAAATCCGTTTTTTTGCCATTTCATAGACAAACCAACTTAATCAAAATTTGAAAAACAAGACAATTTTCGTACTCCGACATGGAGAGACAGATCTAAACAAATATGGGATGGTGCAAGGCAGAGGAGTAGATGCTTCGCTGAATGAGACAGGATGGGCACAAGCGGCCAAAACATATCAACACTTGAAAAATATACCATTTGATGCCGTGTTCACATCAACCCTGAAGAGATCCCAGGAAACAGTAAAATCTTTTATTGAAGACAAAATCCCTCATATAAAGCACGCAGGTTTAGATGAAATTAGTTGGGGAAATCAGGAAGGAGTAAAAGCTACACCTGCAGCAAAAAATCTTTACGCTAAGACCATAAAAGGATGGCAGGAAGGTAAATTGGAATTAAGTGTAGGAGGAGGTGAAAACCCCATCGAAGTGATGGAACGTCAGAGGGGGGCGGTGGACGATATACTTAAATATAATGGCAAAACCATCTTGGTATGCATGCATGGTAGAGCCATACGGATTTTATTATGCTGGCTCCTTAAGTATCCGCTTAATTACATGGATGGTTTCCCACATAATAATTGTGCATATTACGAGATGATCTACAGAGGAGAAGATTTTTTTGTGAAAGAATTTAACTATCACCATCACCTGTCTTAAGAAATGATTGGATTGGCAAAAACAAATAAGGGCACCCCTGAAAATTCAGGAAGGGTTGCCTACGATCCATCGTTTTGTATTACTTTGCATCGATTGTTAATGTTAACTTAATGTTAATTAATTGTTATGTATTTAAACGTTATTAAACATGTAAATTCTTGCTAAGTTTGGCATTATTAAATTGATTTACAGATAATTAAACTTTTTTTTGATCAAAAAAATACGAACTCACTAATTTCGTATATCGTCGATTTTTTATTCTTTCGTTAACATTCAAAAGAGGCTTAAAACAATTCATTATTAGTTTTGCATTTGCAACAAGATAAATTCAGCCGCCAAAGATTAGTCATGTTGTAAAGCTTTCACCGGCTTTAATTATTAATTCTTATTTACTATCGCTATGAATCACTTTTTATTGGTGGCTATTGTCCTTTCGTGTATTTATCTACACAGCCAAAACACAGAAACTATGGCTAACAGCCAGCAGTTTTCGCTTAACCCCTATGACTTAGGCGCCCTCAAAAACAGCGTCAATCTAATGACCAGCCAGGTAGGGTTTCCCATGACCCTGGCTTCTTTGCAGGGGAGAGGAGGCCGGGTCCAGGAAAAAGTCAATACCTGGAATAGTACCGAACCTACCGGAATAGTGAGGCTTGGTTGGACCTTCTACTATCCCCGAATCGTGAGTGAGCACCAGGGTACGGTAGCAAGGGATGATGATACCTACTACCTCATAGATAATGGCACCTC
>JBCCLN010000204.1:0-7579 GCA_039026865.1 Bacteroidota bacterium
TCGGTTTCAATACTGGCTTCACCGCTTGTTTTGCGGGAGGCCCTTGCTCCGATTCTGATTTACTCTCAGGAGATGAAATCTTGGGTTTAATTACCGGCTTCATCGTCGGTTTCAATACTGGCTTCACCGCTTGTTTTGCGGGAGGCCCTTGCTCCGATTCTGATTTACTCTCAGGAGATGAAATCTTCGGTTTTATTAGTGACGTAGCTCCCTTTTTCATTATCGGCTTAGCCATTGGTTTCATGGTTGGTTTACCTAATGGTTTTTTTCCTACCGCTGGAAGTGCTTCTTTTGGTTTAGCCTTTGCTGCCTGATAATCTTCAAATTCTTTCTTTTTCTCTGCAATCTCACTGTCACTCATTTTGCTAAATGAGAAGTTGTGATCTAGAATATTAGTAGTAGTGAAATCATATTCCTTTGTCATGGTTAAACACTCTGTGGGACATACTACGGTGCAAAGCCCGCAAAAGCAACACTTTGCCATGTCTATATCAAACTTTGCAGCATGAACTCTTAACGGTGTTCCGTCCGATGTTTGACCAAAGACCTCAGGGGATCTTACCGGCTCAATATCTATACAATCTACCGGACAAATTTTCGAACATTTATCACAAACAATACAATCATTTATTTCATTGTGCAATTGGTATCTACCATGATCAGGGACGGGAATTGATTCTTGAGGATACTGGATGGTAAATGTTCCTTCAGCTTTTTCAAAGTAATTATCGTCATTTAACCACTCTTTTTTTCGCTTTTTTCTAGCATCAAAAAAATAGTTAATAGCAAGTGCCATTCCTTTAAAGGTCGTTTTTATGGCTGTAGATATGTTGGAGAAGTACCTCATCAATTAATCATCCAAAATTTCCAAAATGCGCTGAAAAACAATAATAAAATGGATAAAGGAGTCAGGTATTTCCAGGACAAACTCATCAGTTGATCTACTCTTAAGCGTGGAAGTGTCCATCGAACCCACATTTGAATAAAGACTAATAGTGAAGCCTTTGAGAGCAACCAAAACGTATTCCAGATATATCCAGACGTCAAATCAAACAGTTTGAAAGATCCAATATTGGGTAGGGGTGAGGTCCATCCTCCAAAAAACAGCACAGCTCCCAAGATGCACAAGAGAAGCATCATTCCATATTCAGACAGCATAAATATTCCCCATCTGAAGCCTGAGTATTCTGTATGATACCCTCCAATAAGCTCTGATTCGGATTCAGGCAGGTCAAATGGAGTGCGATTGGATTCAGCTAATCCACAGACAAAAAAAATGACGAATGGAATAATTAATATCGGATGCTGCACAATATTCCATCCGAAAAAACCATTGCCTTCTTGCAAAAAACTCATTTGCTGAAGATCCAGTGTGCCAGAGATAATCACCACACAAAGTACGCTTAGTCCAAGCGGTATTTCATAACTTACAATCTGAGCAACAGAGCGCATGGCCCCATAGAGGCTGTATTTATTATTAGATGCCCATCCGGCCATAAGCATACCCAAAACATCCAACGATACAATAGCTAATAAGAAAAAGAGTCCGGTACTCAATTCGGCTCCCGACGTCTTTTCATTTAGAGGCAGTACCGCATATCCAGCGAATATGGCAGAAAAGATGATCAATGGTGCCATAAGGAAAGGGATTTTATCCACTGCATTCGCTCTTACGTCTTCCTTTTGCAGCATCTTCAATAAATCCGCAATGGATTGAAGAATACCTTTTGGCCCTACTACCATAGGACCCAATCTATTTTGGATAAAAGCTGCCGTTTTGCGCTCAACATACACGGCGACTACCACAAAAACAAGTAAAAAAATTAAATAGAAAAGGAAGGTAATCATGCATTAAAAAGTTCTATCAACCTGGTAATGAATCAAGCTATACATCCTTCAATTCTTAGGTTATCAACTGTAGGTTTATAGAACTGCAGTTTATCTAACCTAATAGTTATCTGGCGTCTTGTATTCATTTTTGCTGGTTTGGGTTTTCCTTACAAACTAAAATATTGAAAATCTTCTATCCTGCCATTTTTCACTTTGAAGGAAAATGGGTATATCATCCGTATTCTTTTCAAATAATTTATATGCCATAAAATTACCACAACCGATGGCATTGCCATGATGAGGGGGAATAGTTTTTGAGCTTTTTTCACAAAACATCTTGCTACAACCGATAAAATATCATGGACTATTCGAAAATTACATCTGTAATTTAGTTGAATTCATCCCAAATGGGGGTATGTTCTAAATGGACCTTTTGACCAAAAAATAAGAGGGTAGTACTTTCAAAGGAAGTTGTAAAATCGGATACATAAAATTCATCTTCATGCTGCTTATCTTTGGCATGTAGTTGATTATACTCCAAATAGGATTTTAGTGCCCTGGCAACTGTTTCTGCAGAATCGATCACTTCCAACTTCCTGTGATTTGCCAGGTAAAATGATTGAATCTGATCTTTGATAATAGGATAATGTGTACATCCAAGTATCAAGCTATCAATCTTGGAAAGTATTTTATTCTTTAAGTATTTTTCAATAATACTTCTACTGATCTCATCATGGTAAATGCCTTCTTCAATCATTGGGACTAATAAGGGGGTAGGCAGAGATACAAATTGGATATTTTGCTTGAGATCGTTTATTTTTTTTTCGTAAACGCCTGTCAAAATCGTTTGTTTTGTACCAATCAAACCTATTCTATCATTGCGATGGTTTTCTCTGACGTAATCAATGGTGGGGTTGATTACATCAAATATTTTTGTTCTTTTTCCTACAAACTCAACCATTAAATCGTATGCTGCCGAAGAGGCTGAGTTGCATGCAATTAGGATAACTTTGCATTTCTTCTTTAAGAGAAAGTCTGCAATTCTGACTGAATATGCTTGAATAGCAGCCGTGGATTTATCGCCATAGGGTAAATGTGCAAGGTCACCAAAATAAATAATCCATTCATCTGGCAATAATTTCTTTACTGCCCTAGCCACTGTAAGTCCTCCTATTCCACTATCAAAGATACCGATGGGTTGATCAGATCGCATAAGTCATTAAATAAACTGCAAAGAACAACAAGCAAATGTTCAACTACCACTAAAGAAAATATGAATGAATAGGATTTCGCAATAGCAGCTCCGTAATATTTTCTTAGCTTGTGTGTTTTATTAACCCGCATTTCACCACAGACGGTGGTGGGTTGATTCAAGTAATTGATTTACCGTAGTTGAATGTTCATTCTGAATGATTTTGGTTCCTCAAATTTGGGGAACGATGTTGTCCTCTCATTCGAAATCAATTACCTTATATTCATAGTGTTACATCATCTCAATGAATAACACCTAAATTTTTCCATCTAACTAAAAATTCAACTATTTGAAAATCAAAAACTTACAAAAGCACTTTTAGTTAGCTATTTTATGTTACATAGCCGCCTTAGCGGTGCAATGTCTTGAAATTCGGGATAACTCTCTTTTGCTTCTTCTCCGGACAGTACCGGCCTTTCCAATCAAGCCAGACGTTCATTCCCGCTTTCTTGATTAAAGGTTTGCAGTCTTTCAAGTCAAAAGTCAAAAGTTCCGAATAATTAATAGAATAACTTATTGCTGATCTTTAGTGAGGAAAAAACCTCCTAGCTTTTTATCAAAACTAAGAGGCTGCAAGTAAATGACTTGAAAATTTAGTGTGCCTCAAATATAATCAATTCGTCATTGCCACCAAAAGATCACTTTGCGTGATGATGTGTACTTTGTTTGCTTTATCGCGGACTAAAACAGCTTTTTTGTCTTTTCCAAGCATAGAAGACATAACATCTATGGTTTCGTTCGGTGATACAAACTGAAATGAACTATCCATCACTTCGGACACCGCCCTATTCTTCATATTAGGACTATCTATTAAACTAGAAAGAATTCTACTATCCGAAATACTTCCGACAAACTCATCCTTATGAACCACCGGAGCCTGGTCTATTCCTTTTTCATTCATTTGCTTGATGGCGTCGCCAATCTTTAGATCCTGGTCAATTGCTAAAAGTTGAGAGGCTCCATTTCTGTGCGTGATGATATCTTTTGCTGTCGCATACTTTCTTTCTTCCAGAAACCCATGGTCTTTCATCCAATCATCATTGTAGACTTTTCCCAGATATCGGGTTCCATGATCAGGAAGGATCACCACCATCACATCATGCTCCTTTAAGTGACGTTTAGCATATGCTAAAGCCCCGTGAACAGCCGCTCCACAAGACCATCCAATAAATAAACCTTCCTCACGTGCCAACTTCCTGGTCATGATTGCGGCGTCTTTATCCGTCACTTTTTCTATATGATCCACCAAATCAAAATCAACATTTTTAGGTAAGATGTCCTCCCCGATTCCTTCTGTGAGATACGGGTATATTTCCTTCTCATCAAAAATCCCTGTTTCTTTGTATTTTTTGAAAACGGAGCCATAGGAATCAATTCCCACTGTAATCACCTCAGCATTTTGCTCTTTCAAATATTTGGAGGTGCCACTAATGGTTCCTCCCGTGCCCATACCTGCGGCATAATGCGTGATTTTGCCTCCTGTATCTCTCCAGATCTCCGGACCGGTAGTCTCATAGTGTGCTGCCGTGTTAGACAGATTATCGTATTGATTGGGATAAAACGAATTTGGAAGATCATTATTCAGCTTTTTCGCTACAGAATAATAAGACTTAGGATCATCGGGAGGCACATTAGTAGGACACACAACCACTTCTGCTCCTACTGCTCTGAGGATGTCGATCTTTTCTTTACTTTGCTTATCAGATAAAGTGAAAATACATTTATAACCTTTGGAAATAGCAACCAAGGCCAATCCCATGCCTGTATTTCCAGAGGTCCCCTCAATGATGGTTCCGCCGGGTTTTAAAATTCCTTTTTTCTCAGCGTCCTCAATCATCTTTAAAGCAATTCGATCTTTCACCGAATTGCCTGGATTGAAATACTCAACTTTTACAAGTATGGTCCCTTTAATGCCTTTGTTAACCCGGTTTAATCTCAGCAGAGGGGTATCTCCGATTCCTTCCGTTAAATTTTTTAGGTATTTCATTTTTAAGGTTATAAATATCTGGTAAAAGTAGAAAAAAGGATGAATGCGATGCTCATCTCCTGCTTGTAAATCACAGAGGCATCTATTCCTTGCTCAACGTCCTTGTGCTTTATAAACCGAAGGTCTGTCTTGGAAATGTGAGTAAGAAGTATGAGAAAGTAAATCAGTTCCATTGACTATGCAGGCAATGGATTTATTGGATGTTTGTTTTGGATGGGCAAAAGCCGACGCTCAGGGGAGACTGATTTTCGAGTACAATCACCTGAACTTACCCGACACATGTGGAATGGGCGAGTGGGCAGGTGCAGGAAACGCTGTATGATACCAGCGGAATGAAGCCCCAAACGCGGGACTACAAGGCAGACACCTTGCATCAGACCATAGATTACGAGGGTGAGTTCGTGTATGTGACCAAAGGATCCGGACAAGGAGCAAGCCAACTTATTCATCACGAAGAAGGGAGGCTTGTGCCAGACGAAAGTGGGGGGACGTTTGACTTTCAGTATCATATTACGGATCGCCTGGGCAATGTGCAGGTCACTTTTAGCACCACACCGAAGCATTATACCATGAGAGAGGATTTTGAAGATGGTGAGAAACTGCCAATAAAGGAATAGTACAGGAAAGTGCCTACATAGAATTGCAGTCCTCTTATAAACAACTGCTTGAAAAAGCATAAATATACTCTCAACAGTCGCTCGGCTGTGTCGGGTGACGAATATAAAATATGATCTGAATGAGAATGACCATTGACAAAAAAAGAAAAATAATGGTCACTCGCTACAGACGAGCGACAGGTTGGGTGTACCCAGAACTTATTAGGATATGAAAAATAACAAATGTAAACTGACACATACACCGGGATTCTTTTTTCAGGAATCAATGACATCAACTTTTCTTGACGAAGACATGAAAAATTTAATTGAAAATTATTCTTTGTCATGCTCAAAATGCAAATACTTACCTATTTGTGGCGGAAATATCCAGAACAAAAAATTTGAAAAGTTTCCAGACTTTATTGATGACTTTACAAAAAAATGTTTTGAAGTAGGCTCTTAATAAATAGCTCTAGCAAGCCGCAAACAGAGAAAATGGATTATTCAGATAAAACAAGCACTACAAATCAAGCAAATTTCTAAATCCAACATGTGCTCATATGCATGCTAAACCACATTTTTTATATTTACTAAGTGCCTAGTTCAAAAAATATTTTTCATTCGATGCTCTCTGCAGTTCTTTCATTTATAATTTCCCACATCTTTACAAGAACATACTGCATAAGATTATAGCACTTCTTAAAAATCAAGCTTCTCTTCAGTTAGAGTACAATGATTAAAACATATTTCATTCTTGGCCTTAGAAATCAGAGTAAAAATAAGCTTAGTTCACTTATAAATATTCTTGGGTTAACCCTCGCTTTTGCTTGCAGTACGGTTGTTTATTTCTTTATTTCTTATACACGGTGTCTAGACCAGTTCCATGAAAGCGTTGATGATATATACTTACTATCTCATTATCCACTTAATTCTCCGGAGCAAGCATACGGAATAGTACCCTCTAATTTATCTGATAGAATAAAAGAATATCCACAAGTAGATAATGTCCTTAGAATTGAAAATAAAAGCGGTATCGTTTCTTCAAATCAAAAAACCATCAAAGAAAGGATTTCTTTTTGTGACATCAATTACTTAGATATTTTCTCTTTTCAAACATTAAGTGGGAGTTCAAAATGCCTTCACGAATCCAAAATAATTATTAGCAAGACAATAGCAGAAAAATTCTTCGGTCTAAATCCTGCAGTTGATGAGACGATGAAAATTGCCATTGGAGACAAAACATTTAATTATATCATTGGAGCTGTAATAGAAACATTACCTTCAGAAACCAGCTTTGATATTGACATTATACTTCCTTACAGAGATTTAAATAAGTATGGAAATGAAATTAGCAACTGGAATTTTTTTTCTACAGCAACTTTTGTTGAAGCCTCATCAAAAGAAAAATTAGAATATGTCATCCAACAGTTGTCCGAGGAGCTTGAACTGTATAATTCCAGCAGTAAAGATTGGCAGATACAAAAATGGGGATACCATCCTTTAAACAGATTATCCTTAGATGCTTATAAAATTAAAAACTCTCTATCAATAGGATATGGACCACCATCTGGGTTAATGGCGATGGTTTTCATTGGACTGGTTATTTTGGTTCTTTCAATAGTAAATTATATAAATACAAGTATCGCTATATCAATTAGTAGAGTTTCTGAAATTGGCTTGAGAAAAGTTTTAGGAAGCAATAAAAGAGATTTTATATTTCAGTTTTTCATAGAAAATACGCTGCAAATATTTCTAGCCTTCGTATTATCAATCTGGATCTCAATACAATTTTTAATACCAACATTTAATAATTTATTTTCTCTAAGCATTACTCATGATTTTTCTGATTTTCTTTTTTGGGTCTACTTCACAGCTTTATTTTTTATGACTTCTCTGGTCGCTAGTGCTTACCCA
>JBCCLN010000205.1:0-7577 GCA_039026865.1 Bacteroidota bacterium
CCTTGGTAGTATAAACAAAAGGAGACGACAAAATAGAATCGAAATACAAACAAGCGGAGAATAGTACGAACGCACAACAAAGTGCAAATCGTCGATAGCCGCTAAACACGTCTACCGCGTTTACACCGAGCGTTAGAGCCTTCCTAATCCGAGAGACAGAAGGCGAAAAGAATTTTCGCGTGATTCTTATCCCATAATGATTTCTTTCTAAATTGTAGAAGAAAAAATTGGTATTCTATCTGATGCTATTTATATTTGTTCTACAATTTAGAAACAAAATGGAGGAAACTGGATTAGAAGAATTTGAAGAAGCCATTCTTTTGCTTGTTGATATACTCTTAGGTGAGGCCTATGCTTTTTGGATCGCTGAAGAATCGAAATCCCAAACTAGGCAATCGATACCTAGAGGGTCGGTATATGGAGCTTTGAGTCGGCTGAGCGAAAAAGGGTTTTTAAAGTCTGAAATGACGGAGAGTTCTGCTACCAGAGGTGGGCGGCTTAAACGCATTTATTTCATTACAACGGCTAAAGGCCAAGTATTAGCTAAGGCTCGAAATTTCCGCCTTTCTCTTAGGGGCTCATATATACCCTCATTAGCAGGAAATTTTAAGACAAATTATGGATGCTAATAAGGACCATCCACCTCAGTTAGCTAAGAAATTTCTTGGCTGGTTCCTTCGTCCTGAGCTCTTAGAGGAGGTTGAAGGAGATCTCGAAGAACGTTTCTATTTAGTACTTGAAAAACAATCTTCTACAAAAGCAAAGCTCGATTACTGGTATCAGATACTACATTACCTAAGGGGTTTCGCCCTCAGGAAAAACCTTTTTTCAATATTTAACCGGATGTATATGATTTGGCACAATATACGACTCAGTCGGCGTTTACTCCTTAAAAACAAGGGGTACGCTGCTATTAACATTGGAGGTCTCACTTTAGGAATGGCCACTGCAATGCTCATTACTCTTTGGATCAAAGATGAGCTGAAATACGATTCTTTTCATGAGGATTTGGATCAACTGTACGTAGTAAAAAGACATGTGTATTCCGGAAATGATATTCAGACCCGAGACTTAGTAGCCTGGAATATTTCAGATGAACTTCGATCAAACTATCCAGAAGTAAAGGAGGTCGCCATTATTTCTCAACAGGAAGATTTGGTTATGTATACAGACAAACTTTCTTTTCGAGAAACAGGAATCTGGGCTACTTCCAGTTTTATGAATTTATTTTCCTGGAATCTCCTACAAGGAAAAGCCACAGAAGTGTTAGATGATCCGAGCGCTATCTTGATTTCTGCTTCACTTGCAAAAAAATACTTTGGAAGCAACTGGAAAGAACAAGACCAAATTATTGGTAAAGTGATCCGGCATAATATACCCGGAGTATCTGATTTCTCAGTAAGTGGAGTATTTGAAGACCTTCCCAAGCAATCTTCTTTGCAATTTGACTTCATTTTACCAATGGATCTTTACGAAAAGCAAAATGCTTGGCTTACCAACTGGAATAATAGTGGAATCAAGATTTTCTTAAAAACCCACCCTGGTATAGATGGGACCACACTCAGTACAAAGATAAAGGACATACAGAACGAGCATATAGAGGGTTTTCAGAGTGATATTTTTTTACAGGCTTATTCTGATCAATACCTCTTCAATGTTTTTAAAGAAGGAAAGCAAGCAGGCGGACGTATTAAATATGTTCAGATCTTCAGTATAGTAGCCATTCTATTAATCCTAATCGCCAGTATCAATTACATTAACTTGGCTACCGCTCGTTCACTGAAAAGGGCCAGGGAGATTGGGGTACGAAAGGCTATTGGTGCTGAACGGCGATTATTGACCAACCAGTTCGTAACCGAATCCTTTTTTGTGATTTCTATTGCTTTTGTTCTGGCAGTTGCTTTGGCCATAGTAGCGCTTCCTGCCTTCAATGCAGTAACCTATAAAGCAATGACATTCAGGGATTTCGGAGCAAGAACCTTGCTAATCTTTTCAGGGATCGGGATAGTAACGGCCTTGATAGCAAGTATCTATCCAGCCTTATATTTATCTTCTTTAGATGCTGTCAAGGTATTAAAAGGTGTATTTCGACAATCTATTGGAACCACGCGTCTACGCAAGAGCTTGGTTATTTTCCAATTCGCTATTTCCATTTTATTGATTGTGGGAGCCCTTACTATTCACCGCCAAATCAAGTATATCCAAAATAAAAATCTTGGCCTTGACCGTGAAAATGTGATCTATACCCGTCTGGAAGGTTCCCTTTCTGAACAATTCCACCTATTCAAAGAGGAATTAAATCAAGTTCCGGGCGTAGCAACAGTAACGACCACTAACACCAGCCCATTAGAAATCAGAGCTAATACCCATTCTGTTCAATGGCCTGGTAAGGACCCTAACAGCCAAATTTCCATGCGAATTCTCCATGTGAACTTTGACTTTGTAGATGTGATGAAAATGCAATTGGATTCTGGAAGGGATTTTGACATCCGTTTAGGTAGTGATTCATTAAACTATTTGGTTAATGAAACAGCCGCAAAGGTAATGGGGTTTGAAGATCCTCTTGGCCAACAGCTAAGTTTTTGGGGAGCGTCAGGAAAGATCATTGGCGTAGTTAAAGATTTTCACACAACCTCGCTCTACAATACTATTGAACCGACAATCATCCAACTCCGACCCTTATCAACCTCATGGCTTTACCTTAGGACCAACCCAGGTAGTTCTGAAATGGCACTTGCTGGCCTGGAAAAAATTCACAAGCGACTAAATCCTCAGTATCCTTTTGAGTATCGCTTCTTAGATGAAAGCTATCTTGAGGCCTATCTAAATGAACAATCTGTTAGGCAACTATCTTACTATTTTACGGTATTTGCGCTGATTATCACTTTTCTTGGCCTGATGGGCCTTTCGGTATTTAGTACCCAAAAACGATTAAAAGAGATCAGTATTCGAAAGGTAATGGGAGCTCCTCTAGCTAATTTAATCCTTTTGCTTTCAAAAGATTTCCTCATTTTAATCACGGTTTCAGCAATTGTGGCTATCCCATTTGCCTATTATCTCATGCAAGATTGGCTCAATAAATTCGCCTACCATACAGAATTGGGAATTAGTACTTTTCTCTTTGCCGGAGTAGGTACTGCTTTAATTGTTTTGATGGTAGTTGGTTTTTATGCAGCTAAGATATCAGGGATTAATCCTGTAGATGCAATGAGAACTGAAGGATAGATTTTAATCCTTCAGGGCACAGATAGATTCCGCTTTTTGAAGAACAGAAGGCAAAAAAAATCTCTAGAGTGTTAAAATATCCTGAATAGGGGTTTTCATAAGGCTCAAAGTATCCTAACCTTAAATCTACTCATTACGAAGTGTATCTACAGGGTTAATCCGAGCTGCTTTGAGTGTTTGTAGTCCTACTGTTAGCCAAGCAATCAATAAGATTAATAGTCCCGCACTTGCAAAGTACCACCAAACTAAGTCAATACTAAAAAAGAAGCCTTCCAGCCAACGTTGAGCGATAAAGTAGCTTATGGGTAAAGCAATAACAATGGCAATTAATACTATGTTAGTAAAGTCTCTCGATAATAGGCGAACAACACCTAAGTTAGAAATTCCCAGTATTTTGCGAATACCAATCTCTTTGAGTCGTAGTTCTGCTGTGAAGGAAGCTAGACCAAATAATCCCAGACAAGAAATGATAATTGCGAGGCTGGCAAAATATCGAGATAGCACTGATACAAGTTGCTCAGATGCATATAAACGATGATACGATTCATCCAGAAACTGGTATTCCAATGGGATTCCTTTGTGGTCTTGATAAAAATCCTGAAGTTGAGCTAAGGTTTCTTTTTCTTTTCCTGCTCTTATCTTCACTAGCACATTGGTAGCTTCAGAAGTTAATCTGAAAAAGCAAGGCTTTATATCTGTGTAGAGCGATTCATAATGAAAGTCGCTCACTACTCCGATGATCTGTTTGTTCTCACCCCAAAGATTGACGGTTTTCCCTATAGGATTATCGAGGCCCATACGTTCAATGGCCGTTTGATTGAAAATGATTTTAGAGCTTTCCGAGCCAAAGTCCCGAGAAAAAGTCCGCCCTTCTACCATAGTAATTCCAAGAGTCTCAAAAAAATCTAACCCTATTACTATATCTGTAAAATTTACTTCTTCTCCAGGAATTAGTCCCTCCCAAGTAAGTCCTGGGGTGTGATTATGATCGCCACTCGTCAAATTACCTTTCATTGTTGATGAATTGATTACCCCAGGTAGATTTTGGATTTCATTCAGAAATATATTCAAGGGTTGATCTTCTAATTTATCAATTCCAAATATTAACACATTATCCTTCTGGAAGCCCAAGTTTTTCTCTTGGACATATTGCAATTGTTTATAAATAACTAAGACTGATACGATCAGAATAATAGATATTGTGAATTGAAATACTACAAATCCTTTTCGTACCCATAAGGAAGTAGGAGAAGTGATCACTTCGCCTCTCAGTATCTTTATGGGATTAAAACCTGATAGATAGAACGCAGGATAGCTACCAGCCACCAGTCCAGTAAGCGAAGTAATACCTACTAATGTTGCAATTATAATCGGATCAAGAACCAACGTAAGCTGTTTTCCAGTAATTTGATTAAACTGTGGCAGGAGGAGAATTACCAACAGCAGAGCGACGAATAAGGAAAAGAAGGTTATAAGCATTGCTTCACTCAGATATTGTAGGATCAAAGTCGCTCTTTTTGTACCAATTGCTTTTTTGATCCCCAATTCTTTAAATCGTCGTGAAGCTCTGGCTGTAGCTAAATTCATAAAATTGATACATGCGATCAGTAGAATGAAGACAGCAATTATAGCAAATATCCTAACGTAAATAATTTTACCCCCTGACACCTTTCCGTTCTCAAAGTTACCGTACAAATGCTGATCGGAGTATTTTCTTGGAATCAAAGTAAACTGCGACGTTGGATCTTTGCGCTTAATGAGATCCGTAATTTTATCAGCAAACTCGATCCTTTGAGCTTGTTCTTCCAACATTACATATGTACTAGGGCTATTGAACGACCATTGAACCAGTTCAGGATGTTTTCGTTTGTACAATTCGTAATTAAGTACAACATCGAAGTGAACGGAAGCATTTGCTGGTATTTCCTTAAAGATTCCTGATATTAGGTAGTTACCTGTTAAATCTCCTTGCTCCCAAACAATTGTATTTCCTACAATATTTGATGTAGTATTAAATAATTTCATTGCCATTCTTTCTGATATGACAATATTATTGAGGTCTTTTAGTACTTCATTCTTATCGCCTTCGATTAGGCTATAGGAGAAAATAGAAAAATAAGTATTACCAGCATATTTTGCTTCTGCCTTAATGCGTGAATTATCTACTGAAAGTACTCCTGAAATTGTATAGGTGGCTGGCGGGATAACCGAAGTTGCATATTTCACTTCTGATATCTCATTTACCAACGATTGTGCTAATGGTCCGGGTGTCCATTCAAGGGTACTAATTCCTGAAGAGCTCTCAGCATTTAACATGACCTGATAAATCTGGTCATCGTTTGTATGAAATTTGTCCACATGCAATTCATCCTTTACCCACAAAAAAATCAGTAGAGCACTGGCTATACCTGATGATAAGCCAATCAAGTTAATAAAGAAAGTGCCTTTATGACGAAGAGAGTTGCGATATGACAGAAGTAAGTTATGTCGAAACATGGTTGCGAAATTTTTTGAATAGAAAGTATTTATTGGCCGGATAAAAATAGGATGAAGGTGGAACAGCACATGAATGACAAATTGTAATTTTGCCTGACGAGGTGAGTGTACTTGCTGCTTTTCATACATCTCAAGTAAATTGGCTTCAATCTCTTCTAAGTGGTCATCTCGGCAAAACCAGCGAAGAAAACGAAGAGCATACTTGGGAGGTTGCAAATTCATAGGTTAAGTTTTGCTACTTAATATTTGATAGCTTATTCTATAAAAACCACTCTAGACTCTCCCATACTGCTTCAAAGTTGCAAAAGAAGAGTACATGACCGCATTGGGGAATAATGGATAAATGCGCTTCTGGAATAGCATAATAGGCCTTTACAAGCCTATCAACTGTATTGTATTGATCATTTTCGCCATTCATAAGTAGTACGGGACATTGAATTTTTTCAAAGGTCTCACTACTTATTAAGTCTTGATTGTAGAGGTGATTACTGTATTGTAAGCTTTCTTCCCAACGGTCGGGTTCAGGCATCAAAGCTAATCGAGATTTAAAAAAGCTTCCGCTTTCAGCCAATAAACTTTTGGAGGTGTAGTTGTACGGTTCCTTATTCTTTTCCTTAGGATTATCACCTATTCCCATGGCAATAACCTTTTTTACAGCCTCAGGGTACAAGGCGGCTAATTTGAGTGCTGAGTGTCCTCCATCACTAAAGCCTATCACTAGTACTTTTGATATTTGGAGGTATTCCAATAAGTGATAAGCATCTTCAGCTCGTTGCTTGTAGGTATAGGGCGTATTGCCCACTTCTGATTTTCCATGTCCACGCGTAGCAAGGCAAATGACTTGATAGTTCTGTGATAACTCCTCAATGAGAGAGCTGAACTCATCAATATAGCCATAGACACCGCCGTGTAACATAAGTATAGGGCTGCCATGGCCATATACCTCGTAGTAAAGTTTTACACCTTCTACCTTAAAGTAATCACCCGCTTCAGCGTTGTTTCCGTAATTGATTTTTTGTGAAGGGGTATCTTCAGTAGTTGAATTTGACTTTTCCACTTTACTCTTAGGATCTTGTATTTCTTCAGAAGTAGATTCCATTGCACAGGATGTATACCAAAGCATAGGAAAGCAGAAGGATAGAGTAAAAATAAATTGTTGCATGAGAGAAAATATTACAGGAGTTTTTGAAATCAATTGTTCTATCATTGGCTTTGATCACATAGAAATTTTAGTCGAATGATATATTAGGGATTTGCCGGTAAATCCCATTACGCAGCATGTATTGCTGATCAAGCATCCGTTTTCCTAGGGCGGTAATAACGTAGAACTTTTTGCGGCGTCCACCCTGTTGAGATGTGATACCTCCAAAACGGGAACTAACATATCCTTTCCCCTCCATCCTTTTGAGTGTGACATGAATTGCACTGATCCTCAGTTTCCTATCTAGCTTTTCTTCTAATGCCTCTAGGATACCTACTCCATATGCCTCATCATGCTGTGCAGCGACCATTAGGAGTACTAATTCTTCAAACTCACCTAGTGTTGCTTCCTTCATAGAGCTACTATTTATACAACAAATATAAAAGTAATATATTATTTTCATAATTGTTGTATAAATATTCAATTAATTCCCTTCGCCTATTTAACTATCTGATAATCAATGAAATAAAAACCGTTTAAGGATGTGGAAAAAATGGTAGAAGATGCCTAAGTAATGCCTTTTGAAAGACAAAGAATCCTTTCTTTCCAGTTAATACTAAAAGAGAATTGGCTGAACATTTTTACCTTTCAAGCTAAAAGGACCCGCGGGCGCATTTGAACAGAAAGGTACGGTTTCAAAATATTGGGGGGTTCA
>JBCCLN010000206.1:0-7520 GCA_039026865.1 Bacteroidota bacterium
CAAAGATTTTTCGTTGAATTTTTGAAAGAAAATCAAGTTGGGTTTGAAGAAAACCTCGTCTTGAATATGGGACAAACCTTAAGCATTCCGCTGGTAATTATCGGTGTTTTTATGATGATTTGGAGCAATAAAAAGCTCCTTCAAAAACAAGCTCAATAACAGGCATTGAATTTTTTTGAGAAAAAAAGAATTGAAGTAGGCACTTAACCCGAAAATTTGGGTGTTATTCATTGAGATGATGTAACACGTTGAATAGGAGGTAATTGATTTCGAATAAGATGACAAAATCGTTCCCCAAATTTGAGGAACCAAAAATCATTCAGATTGAACATTCAACTACGGTAAATCAATTACTTGAATCAACCCGCCACTATTTGTAGTGAATAATGTAGGTTAAACGTTACTGTATCAAAATCTTGAGACGCCCCCCACAAAGAAATATCAGATAAGTATTCGGAATTGGCCACTCAATTCCATTGGAAAGTGTAAGACAATCTCTCAAACGTCTGATTAAACACATAAATAAAAATCTTGATTTGGGGAGGATAGAAATCTGATTTAGAACCTAAAATGAATAGCTCTATTTTGTTTAATTATTCTACTCTAATACTAAGCGTTCACTTATTGGACCTTAAACAAAAAAAGAATAAAACTATTTATTGACTTGTTTGTTTGCATCAAATTCCCTTGAAACATACATTTGTTTTTCTAGGATGATTCTAAATAGTTGGAAATGGTATATTCCTAAGCGTCAATTATCAAGGAATCTTCGAGCGAATGAATGTTTTTATCCAAGAAAAGGCGAGCGAGCGAAAAGGTAGATATAACAACTACTGAGGGTTTTACTGCCCTGTATAAAAAGTATGTGAGATATGTTTATGTACTTTGCCGTCATTACCTTGAGGACAAAAATGAATGCCAAGATATTGCTTCAAAAATATTTACGTCCATTTGGGAGCGTAGGAACAAGTTGGATAATGAGGGATCGTGGAAACACTATCTAAGGCAGGCTACAAAACATAAAGTTTACGATTATTTAAAAAGCCAAGAACGCGTAGATCGTCACTTGACAACAGCAGTTCGGGAATTCTGTTCCTTTGATGATTCAACGGAAAATGAACTCTCTTTATCAGAATTGAAGCAGCAAATAAATTTACTAGTTGACCAACTTCCACCTAAGTGTAAAGAAGTGTTTATGCTAAGTCGTGAGAAAGGAATGTCAAATAAAGAAATTGCATCTCACCTTCTTATTTCCGATAACACGGTAAAAACACATCTCGCAAAAGCACTTAATTATCTCCGTGATCGTCTTACAGACTATATAGTACCAAAAAGAGGTACCGGGACTTAGTCTTTAGATGATAATTCTACTCTGGGATATTCTTTGATAAGGTACGGCTCCATTCGACAAATATTTAGTGTCATTTTAGATAAGCTCATTCTATCTGGAATAGAACGGCTGAAACGATCCTAACCCGCATTATTCACTACAAATAGTGGCGGGTTGATTCAAGTAATTGATTTACCGTAGTTTTGTATTCATACTGAATGATTTTTGATTCCTCAGATTTGGGGAACGATTTTGTCATCTCATTTAAAATCAATTACCTCCTATTCAACGCGTTACATCATCTCAATGAATAACACCCAAATTTTTCGGGCTAAATAATCATTTCTATTCAAGTTAAATTAATGGTTTAGAATCAGTGCCTTCCATTCTACTCTAAAAATGGAATCGCATTACTTACAAAAAAAGTTTTTCGTTGAGTCACCCATAAAGAGTAGTTAGTCGAGTAAGTAGATGAAGCGTTTGATAAAGTGCGGGGAATCATACAACAAATACTCTACTATGAAAATCACAAAAGAACTTTTAAGGAGGCACAGTGTGGGGCTTTGCAGTGAGGAAGAAAAGCAAGCAGTTGAAGAATGGTTTAAAACCAAAGACGATTCATTCATTGACCTATCAATTGTAGATGATGACGAATTCGAAGGAGGAGAAAAGAAGATCTGGTCTAGATTATCGCAAACAATCCCAGAGCTTTTAAGCAAGGAGGGCAGATCGGCCATCCCCCTGTATCATAGAGTGGTGCGATATGGAGCGGCAGCTTGCATCATTTTCACAGCTTTCTTCGGAGGCCGTTTCTCGGTAGGTTCGGCTCAAGCTACTCCTGTAGAAGACCAGTTTCCAAAAAACCACCTCTTTATTTTTGGAATAGAGGATACACGAGGACATCTTCCAGGAGATAAGTTCGAAATTGAATTCGATGGAAAAATAAAACTGTTCAATGGAGCTATCAGTCCAAAAAGCATTAGTGTGGGTGATACCTCTTTCATTTTGCAATCTTATCAGACTTATTATTTGGATGGAACCTTAGAGAAACCAAAACTCACAAATAAACAAGACTTCCAAGAGGATTTATATACTAATGAAAAGCTCACGGGTGACTTTTCTATCCTGAGGTTAGACGTCAAGTAATCTGCGTGAATAAGTATCTGACTATCTGAATGATCTTCATTTACCCATTACACCTTTCCACCCAAAAAACAGCCTCGTTCGAAGGGAATATCACTAGTGCAGTAGGTGAAATCATACCAGGAATTACAGTGGTGTTGAAAAATCATCCTCAAGAAAGTGTGGTAAAAGGAGCCATAACCGATAGTCAGGGTCAGTTCTTCATCACCAATATAGAGCCGGGAACCTACCACCAGGTAGAGATATCAGGCATCAGCTATGAGAAACAATCCTTTGGTCTTGTTTTCAAATCAGAAGATCAAATCAAAAAGCAGATCATCTTAAAAGAGAGTACCGGAGAAATGGACGAAGTAGTAGTGACGGCTGAATCAGAGGCTCGAGAATTAGAGCTTTCTGCTAAGTCTGTGCAGGTAATTGAAACCCAAAAAGCAAAGCTTAAGTCCGCGGACCTGGGAGAAGTGCTTATTAAAACGGAAAGGGTAAACATACAGCGCGTCGGTGGTTTAGGATTCGATACACGTTTTTCTTTAAATGGCCTTTTAGGAGACCAAATTCGCTTTTTTTATGATGGAATCCTGCTTAACCATACACTCTATAATTTTGGAATTGCCAATGTGCCGGTTAATACGATTGACCGGGTGGAGATTTACAAAGGCGTAGTACCTATCCAGTTTGGAGCAGATGCCTTAAGGGGTGCAGTGAATATGGAGCCTCCTGAAATCTATGACGGATGGGCAGGCGCGGTATCTTATCAATTTGGCTCGTTCAACACACATCGTGTAACTACTAACCTCAATTATGCCAATGAAAAATCGGGGCTATTTGCTGTAGTGAGTAGCTTTTATGATTACACTAACAATGACTATAAAATAGATGTAGCCATTCCCAATGAGCAAGGCCAGCTGCAACAGCGAACCGTAAGACGCTTCCACGATGGCTACCGAGCGTATGGAGCCAATCTTCACTTGGGCACTGGAAATAAGGAGTGGGCAAAAGAACTGAGCATTGAAGGCTACTATGGAGACCATGATAATGAAATACAAAACAGCCAGGCACTAGGATTAGTAGATGAACCTATTTTAGGAATAGAAAAGGCAGTTGCAGGAAACCCGTTCGGAAAAGTGGTGTTTGCCAGCTTTTCTATCGGATTCAACCTGCATTACAGCTTCGACCTGCACAGTCAATGGGAACTGAAACTAAAAGCAGGATACAACTACAACGAACGGGTATCGATCGATACAGCCAGCAACCAATACAATTGGTTAGGAGAGGTGGTTCGTGTCAATAATCAACCTGAAGAATTCGTAGTGGCAGATCACTTAATCACCACTAGCGAAAGCATTTTTATTCGGCAGCTGTTGAACTATAGGATTTTCGATCATCATGCCCTAAAGTTATCAATAGCTCCAATCTACTCCTTCCGAACAGGTAATGACCTGCTCATTGAAGTTAAGTTGGATCCTGCTCTTGATGATGGTTATTTATTTGATGTAGTGACGGGATTAGAATACACCTTTGACGTTCTCAACAGGCAGTTGCAAAACATCTCATTTGTTAAAAATTACCCTCAAAGCATTCGTGTAGAGTCTATTGACCCCAGTGTGGATGAAACCTTGACTGAGGAACGCCCAGTGAGTAATCATGGAGCAGGAAATGGTTTAAAATACAATTGGAATCCACGCTTCTTCACTAAGCTTAGTTATGAGTATGTCTACCGACTGCCACGCCAAGACGAGATCTTTGGAGATGGGCAACTGATACTGGAAAACCTGGAACTACGACCTGAGAGTAGCCACAATGTCAACCTGCAGTGGAACTATGCCAACGGGCCTTCTATATCAAATCAACCGTTCAATTTTAAATCTAAAAGAAACCTTAAATAGAAAACAAATGAAGAAAATAGATATCAATAACTCCGGTCTTTCCCCTCCTTGTCACTCGTCATTCCGGCTGAAGTGGAGAGGAAGAAACACAATGCTGGAATCTCATCTTCAAACTAACCACCATAAATAAATGAAGATAAAAGAATGAGATAAACAAAAATACCTGCTGGGGAATGTACCCTGTTACGACACACTCCCGCTTATGCAGGCTTCCCCACCAAAGCAAAGCTTAGGTGGGGCTAACAATTAAATAACTGTTAAATACAAAGTAAGAAAAAATGAAATTTTTTAAATCAAAGAATGGTACAAAATGGACATGGGCAACTATGCTATTCACCGGAGCAATATCCTTTGGGGTTTTATCTTGTGATGATGATAGCAATGACGTAGATTCGACTGTAGTTGAGGTTGAATCGGGCTGGCTCGTAGGATTTAGAAACGATACCCCTCAAGGAAGAGTATATTATATCGGGGTTTACGAGGGAATTCCTTCAGAAACCGACCCTTCCAACGCGGTAGAAATAGGTCTGAATGCCCGTATTTTTTCGTTTGGAGAGAGCCCCTACACCTGGAATGGCAATGCTGCCACGATGACGAAATGGGCAGTAAATAGAGAAGACTTGAGCATTTCTGTAGCGGGTATTGTGAGTTTTGCAGGAGCAGGTTTTTCTGGCGACTTGACTCCTCCGTTACTTTTGTCCGAGGAGAGGGCTTTCATCACAAAACTAACGGAGGGCGTCATTGTGGAGTGGAACCCTACTACTATGAAAATAACACAAACCTATATCGTTGATCCTCTGCCAACACCAGGCGCGGGAGTTAATTTTCACGGAGAAAATGGAAAGTACATAACTCCGAGTGGAAAAATACTGATGCCCATTTATTATGCAAATTCAGAGCCCTGCTGCGAGCTGACTAACGTGAATCCCTCTACCGTGGCAGTTTTTGATCCGGTCACGGGTACCATTCAATATAATCAAGACGATCGATTATTTGCACACTTTGGAGGTTTTAATATTGATGAAAATGGGACACAATACTTATTTCCTACGTCTAATAATTCAATAGTGGACGCATACTTTAATATTGATGAGCCCACCAGGGAAAGTCTTTACAATGTGCTCAAGGTAGATGCCGAAGGTAACTATGATCCCAACTTTGAACTTGATCTCTCTGAAGTGGTTCCTATAAGTGCACTCGGCAATTCTTTTTTTATTCAAAATAACAAACTTGTTTTCACCTATGTTGACGATTCATTTACTTGGCCTGAATCATATGAAGATAGGTTTTCTAGCCTTTTTAGCGCTGATTTTGTAACAGTAGCATTGGATTTGACCACTTTTGAAGTGACCAAGTTTTCTGTCTTGGACGATTATTTTTATGTTAATTCAGGATGGGGAAACGTCATTGATAATAAAAATTATTTTGTTACAGGAACTTTTGATTTTAACACTTCCATAGAAACCTCTTTCATTGTTAGACAGGATGGACTTGAAAATTTCACAGTCCTTTCCACGCATGTAGGGGGTACTTTCCAGGCGGTGAATAGGCTCTGGGGAAATTGATAGCCATGAGTTTTTTTGTGCGATACAGTTTCAAACAAAGACATTGCTAGAACAAACACTACTGGCTCCAATAACCCTTCCATCCAGTAGTGTTCGTTTTCCCTTCCATAAAGGGCTAAGACGAATTCTCACAATCAAGTGCTGTCCCCAATCTAAACAAGTAAAAATCTAATGTATTCAGATAGTATCATATTTTCATTTTTATCTGTAGTTGGAGAGGTTTTCTTAGGTCCACTTGTAGACTCCACCCTGCGGGGTAGTGAACCAGGATTGTTACCCGATTCCAACCAATAGCTATCATCTATCAAAAAGTGCCATTTCCCATCTTTCATCTCATAATGGGCAAGTAACAAATCTTTGTCCCCAAAATACTTCGAAGTAATGCCTGGTTTTTCATTGTATAATTTCAACGATGAAAAATTATCAATGGACATATTATCAATTTTCCCATCAATTCCAGCACTTAACACAACAAAGCTTGAATCAGAGAGCTTGTGATACTGGTACAATCCATCTTCCTGAAAAGGGTCTCTTCGATAGTTTAAATAAGAATGAATTCCTGCTTCTTGCATCACTTTTTTTATTTTAGAAATCAAGGATTCTTGATCTTCTGGTAACTTCTTAGACAAATCAGAGTAATTAAAAATGTCATTGACAAATGATTGATAATCAAGATCAGTTTTCAATGCTTTGTATTGGCTGTCTATTTTGAGATCACAATAACTGATAAAAATAATAAACCAAATTATGATGAATAATAAAAATATCCCTAGAACATAATTTCTTCTTTTCATTTGTTCCAAATAAAGTTGTTGAATTGAGGAATATCATAAGCCCAACTAGGATAGTACATAGCAAATATTTGTAAAGGATAACTTGCTCCTATAATCGATGCATTATATTCATAAATATACTTACCGTTACTAGCAGGTTTAGCAGAAGTATTTGGAAAAGCAGATATTCGATGTTTGATGAAGTCAGGCTCTAATACCAAATTAATATCAACATTAGGTACAGCTAATCCATTAGCCATAAAAACTCCACTTATATCTTTTGACCAACCACCAGTCCAATTATTGACCAAACTCATGTCATCCAAATTTTTGAAATACCTCTGTAGTTTAAAAACTCTGACTCTTGCTGTTACGAGCCTTAGTTATAGCTTTAGATAATTGATCCATGATCTCTTGATCTGATGCATCTGCCATATCAACCTTTTTAAAGTCTTGATCAAAAGCTCTATGCAACCAATCATTCGCTACCGAAACACTAGCCCCAATCGCAGCTCCCTGCCAGAAGTCTCCACCTGCTAGAGCAGAAGCACCACCACCAATCAAGGCTCCTCCTGCCGCATTGATGCCTAGCTGGATACCTGCCTTTCCGCTCAGTTCACCAAAAGCACTTCCAAACGCCGAGCCTGCCGCTCCCGAAGCAGCCCCCATCAAAAATGCCTGGGTCGCATCTCCACCCTGAATCGTAGCAGCTCCTGCACTAATCGTCCCTTGCGTGATACCGTGCACTCCTGCCTTCATTACTGAAGTTCCCAGACCTGTAGCTGCACCTTTAAAAGCTTCACCCACACCAAATCCTGCCGCTCCG
>JBCCLN010000207.1:0-7513 GCA_039026865.1 Bacteroidota bacterium
AAAGTAATTTACTTCTTACTAAAAGGTTCTTACAGACAAATATTGATCGCTGCAGTGATCAGTATCATTTCCGCAGGTCTTTACATCATAGCCATAAGGGCATTTAACAACATTTTGAAATTCATCATTGAAGATAGCATCACCAATTTTCTCATTATGGTAAGCGCAGGACTAGGATCAGCAGTTTTTGCCGTCCTTGCCAGTCACTATATCACTAATCATTTTGAGTTTAAAATCTCCGGCCAAAGAATTAAGACATCTGAGCTGGTGTTAAAGTCCAGTTTTTACAAAATCGAAAAGAATAAGCAACTTATTGTCCCCACTCTTTTTAATGATATTATTACGATCGGAACGTTTGCCAAAAGTTTACCAGACTTTATCGTATCCACCTTCACCGTTCTCTCCATTTGGGTGTACATGTTTACCCTTTCATGGCAGTTCACCCTTATTTTCATAGGAGTTTTTAGTGTATCTGTGAGCATGATTTTCGCTTCTCAATCCTATCTTTTTAAAGAAGAAAAGAAAGCCATTGGCCAACGTAATATTCTGCATCGTAGGTTGCAGGGACTGGTGGATGGTTTGAAGGAACTAACTCTAGATCTTGATCATAAAAGAGTTTATGCCAAAGAGCTTATTGGCCCTGCCAGTGATGGTCATGCAAAGCACAACGTTAACAGAAATAAAGTGCTAATTGCAGTAAGCAAATTATCAGAATCGTTTGTTTTTATATCACTTGGAGTTATTATTTTGATTTCAATTTTCTACTTTAAATCAGGAAAAGACTTTTTTGTAGAGTTTTTCGCTTTGATTACGTTGACTCTTCCGTCTCTTATCCGCATTGGTCTTTTCTTTAGTACCATGAAGAAGGCAGAAGTAGCTCTTGACCAAATTGGGTTATTAGACGTGATGCTAGATGAGATGAATGCAAAAGAAAGGGATACAAGAGTAGAAATATCACGTCTTAATGGTGATAGAAAAGCACCCCTCATTTCTCTTCGCGACTTAGCATACGATTATATGGTAGATAATGAGAAAACCTTTACGGTAGGCCCTTTTAACCTGGATATTTACAGCAATGAAATTTTGATCATCAATGGCGGGAATGGTAGCGGAAAAACAACCTTGATCAAGCTATTAACAGGACTTTATAGACCATCATGCGGAGAGATATTTTATTTAGGAAACAAGATCAATGACACTAATTTAGATGTCTATCGGAACATTTTCTCAGCCGTTTTTGCTGATTCATTCGTATTTCAAGATTTGAGGTACATCAAACATAGCAGAGTAGAAGAATTGAAAAACAAGTATTTAAATGAACTTGAAATCAGGGAGAAAGTTAGTGTTGATGGTAGGATAAGGCTCTCAACTACTAGCCTGTCTATGGGACAAATGAGTCGATTAAACTTATTCCGAGCACTACTTGAAGATAAGGAATTTTATATTTTCGATGAATGGGCTGCAAATCAGGATCCTTATTTCAAAGCAAAATTTTACAATGTCATTCTGCCACAACTCAAAAAAGATGGAAAGACAGCGATTGTCATCTCACATGACGAACAATTCTATCATGTCGCAGATAGAAGGGTGACCGTCTCCCAGCGTGAACTTTCTTTAAGTTAAATTAATGGATTTGATCATTATAGCTGTAGCAACTTATAAGCGGCCCAATATGTTACGTTCCGCATTGGAATCGCTGAATTGCTTGAAGGTCTTCCATCATTATCAGGCCCAAATCATGGTTTGTGATAATGACCCGAAGAAGAGTGCAAAACCTATTTTTGATTCGATGAAAGAGAAGCTCTTTCTACCTTCATTCTATTTTTCAGAAGCTAAGAGAGGAATTGTACCGGCGAGAAACAAACTTCTTGAAAAGGCTTCAAAAGCAGGTGCTTCTTATTTGGCTTTTTTTGATGACGATGAAACGGTTCATCCGGACTGGCTAGCCGAGCTTTTAAATGCTGCGAAAAAATTTCAGGCACAGGCAGTATGGGGGAAAACCGTTTATTTTTTACCTCCCAATCATCCAAAATGGCTGGAAAAGCGAAATTTTTTCGGAGGAGATCAGCCAATAACTGGTACTCAACGAAGAGGTGCAAGTACTAATAATGTCTTGATAGATATGCAGTTTCTAAACAAGCACAATATTCGATTCGACAAAAGATTCAACGATATTGGAGGTTCTGATTCCTTCCTGTTTCGGGAAGTAAGAGATCATGGAGGAAAAGTTATTTCATCTCGAGAAGCAATTACCTACGAAGAAGTACCATCTTCTCGCGCTTCTGAGGAATGGATTCTAAGAAGAGCCTATAAAAATGCACACACAGAGTTCCGGAGAACATTAATTCGAAAAGGCAGATTTGCAGCCATTCTTTTGGCATTTTCTTACGGAATATGGTTGGCTGTTACGTATTTCTTTTCGCAAGTCCTTTATCCTTTTAAAGGATATGATTTTAGGATTTTTAACAGAAGAAGAAAATCAAAAGTCAAGGGTCTAATACATGCTTTAAAAGGGAGAAGCCATGAAGAATACAGTATCATTCACGGTAATTGATGGTTAAAATCTTTTTTTCGAGTACAATAGGTGATATAATACCTTGGAAGAAATCGCTTAAACAGTGGTGTGATTCCCCAATTGCTCGATGGAATAACCCATGACTCACTTTTTTTAATATCCCAACCTGATTTTTCTAACAACATATCAAATTGTTTAGGATAAAACTCATGATAATGACGATCCAAAGGGTCTGTCTTGTTCCAGTGCGGAGGTAAGAACCATAAATTTAATGGAACTGAAGCAACTAGTTCTTTGGCTATAATCTTATGAAGTACTCCGAATGGATTTACCAGATGTTCAAGAATTTCAAATGCAGTAACTACATTAAAATCTTTATTTAACACGATATCATGGTCATAATCCAAATCCACCTGCTCTCTTGTATTCGTAACTTTATAGCCGGCATTTTTCAATAGAGGAGTGAAAGGATTACAAACACCTAAGTCAAGAATGTTTTTATCTTTATCAAGTACTTTGTCCATAAAAGCTAGAGTTTTTTCGTAACGTCTAGATGCTGCCTTCACATATTTTTTAGTAAAAGCCATTGAGTAATGATGGTAAATTCAAAATGATAGATTTATTTAAACCCCATTCACTAAAGTTATTGCCTAATTTATTACTTTATTAGAATTAGGATTTTTTTAATAAACTGAGAAAACACCATTCTTATAGTCTTATAAAGGTAGAAACATCAAATTGAAAATACGGTTTCTAAATAAAGTAATTGTTAACATCAAAGGCGTCTGATTAATAACCAAAATATTGACCCCAAAATTACTGATAGCACGAAAGAGAAGACACTAACAATGGCTGCGAAAACCCAACCTTCTTTCCTAGGTGATTTTTTAGCTTGTATAAGCTCGTTATAGACTTTATCAAATCGATCCCATGTTCCAGGAAAGTGCATCACACTTGGACAAGTCTTCATCTTTACGTTATGAAAGTGATCATTTTGATAAATAAAATCCTTTGGAATTTTCTGATACTTGTGAAGAGTGAAAAGCTTAAGAATGTTTCTTTCCAGAATGAAAAAAGAAAAAGACTGCCATTTGGTAAGGTCAGGAAACTTCAAAACACAAAATCTTCCCCCGGTACATCCAAGCAGACATTGATCTGAATCCACTGCAAGTTTAAGTTCTCCGGCTCGGCCGTAATTTTCAACATAAAATCGACTGAGGAGGTACTGATCACTTTTAATGGGGAATAGTTCTTCTTCGTCTTGCAGATCTATCTGAAACCATCGCTGCATTTTATTTAGCATCTGTTTAATATGTTTCACTTTGCCTATGTAGGATCCTGAATTGAGATATTGGTAAATCGTTGATTGTTTTGGATATTTTTTTAAGAAAGTAAGCCATTTAGCGGGCTCTTTGTACATGAAATTGGACTCACCAGAGAAAAGAATGTCTGCATTCTCTTTTTCAAATTTTTTTAAGATTTCCTTTTCTCTTTCGTATAAAACCACATCATAAGCATCAACAATTAGAAGCGTCAGTTCCGGGTCTTGGTCCTGGACAAACTTGTAGAGCATCTTTAACTTGATTACATTCTGAATCCATGGTGAAGAAATAAGAACTTTTAGCTGAATTCCAAACTTTTCGCAAGAACGCTTAAGATGGTTCCTTTCATTAAGTGGCTTATCAGCGAACGTCAGAACTAGTAAGTTACTCATGGTAATCACCAGTATTGGGCGCGGACATGTCGTAGCAACCAACACATCTACTCTTTTGACCAAATAGATAGGAGCGGGACCCTATTAACGTTTTAGAAAAAGGGAATTTTTTTGGGTAAAGATTAAAGTTGATTTTGCTTTGGATGTAATCATCAAAGCTTGATCCAAAGGCAATGAAAGTGGTTAGGGGATTGCATTCAAACCAGTATGCGCAGAGAATTTTTGCCAACATGCCCGACATTAAAAGGACCATGGCACCATCTTCGAATTTTCTTCCTCTGAGCTCATCGTATTGCTCATGAGCATTCCTAAACGGAACTCTGATAATTTGATCATCTTTAAATTCAAACCCCATTCTTTTAAAAAAAGTAAGATCTTGGTTTACGTTAATTACGAAGTAAACCTTCTTCTGACGCATAGCCGATAAAATACGAGGGTATTTGCTGAGGTTGTGATGGAAAGTCATCGCAGGAATGGTGAACTCATCCACAGGTCGGAGTGCTTTTGCATATTCGCTTAGCTTAGGATGTGAAACCTCACAGGGAATACCAATGTAATAGTAGTCTTGTGATTTGAGGAACGCAGCTTTCAAAAGCTCCCCAAGCTGTTTATTGTATTTTTCTTGTATCCTTCCAAAATAAGACCCAAACCAAACTTCTTTGTGATCTTGTTCTTCAAACTTTTTAATGAAGGTCATCTCCCCATCGTTAAAATGAGTGAACGAGAAAGCTTTACCGGTTTCGAGGTGATCTATTAGCTTCTCAATGCTCTGCTTTATTTCAGAGTTTTGATTGTGCCGAAACCGAAAGATCTCATGATCTTTCCTTTTTCCACCATTATAGATAAACATCTTAATGATGGTGACAAGGGAATGAACATAGGCAAGGAATGAAGTGAAAATGCCTTTGACGCCACCACTTTGGACTGCTGGCCTACTCAAAATCGCAGGGGTAACATTTATTCTTTTATTGTAAAATGTGCCATTCTGGTTCACTAAATCCCATTTTTTAGTTCCGATGTTGGGGCTTCCTAGCTTTTCCTTTTCGTATTTATGAAAAATAAACCCGTGTCTTAAAGTAAGTACCGGCCATTTAACAACGGATCTTCTTCCTTCCGACACGCTAAAAAGCTTTTGCTTTCGATCCAGAAGAATTTTAATGTCAGCTTTTTCAAGGCCTAAGGATAGGTCAAGGTAAAACCTATGGAAAGTATCGATCTCGCCAATTTTGCCATTGAGGGAATCTTCAACTAGTTTCATTCCATATGCAGCCGTCATATACTTGAACATACTTTGTATTCCTTCCTTCGTTCCCATTAGCATATTGGAATAGACATAGTGATAGGTATCTTTTTCTCTTGGGTAATACTTCCAATAGTAAAGATTGATGCCTTTTACATCGAAAGGGAAATCGGCTGATGCTGCAAATACTACATCTGATTTAAGTTCTGAGAATAGTGCTTTTATCTTTTCTTCTTCAAACTGGATAATATAATTATCCTTTGAAATGAATACAAGTTCATCAGAGGCAACAGATTCTAGTTGATCATAAATAAAATAGAGATAGTTATTGAGGTTAGGGGCAAGTTGTATGATTTTCATCGATGTACTAAGATTAAGCGTTCAAAAAGGCATATAAATTCCAGGATACCCCTAGACAGAACTGTTTTTGTTCTGAATTTTATCTGAGATATCATCCTTACCCTCTCTTACCATTTTTTGATACAGGACCAAGTAATAATACGCGCCAACACCTAAATGAATGAGTCCAAAATACCAGTCAGGTTTAATGATTCGGATAGCATAACCGACAAAAAGTAATGCGAAAGGAATGTAAGCTTTTCCCTCAAGCGTCACTAGGATGATAAAAGGCATACACCAAACAATCAATTGTCGATGAGTAACATAGGTAAAAAATGCTAATGTGACCATAAGTATTCCTGCATAGTACAAATAGTTTCTCTGATTTGCTTTTAAACTAGGTAGCCCAAGAAGGCTCAAGAACAGCATTCCCCAAATCGCCTTCGGATAAGGCAAATTAAATCTTTCAAAAAGATCCTTGAGTGTACCTATACCTACCTTTTCGCTCGCAGATCCTTTCAAAATCGGATGGTTCAAGAGGTTTTCTACAAAGGTGGTAGGGCAGTTGAGGAGAAAAGGCAGGAATATTGCCAAAATCACCATGGCAGCAACTATTCCCACAATGAAAGTGGATTTTATACTTCTTGTTTTCAAAAGAAAAACGGGGAGGAGTCCCAATGGAAACTGCTTAAGTAAAAAACCCAGCCCTGTCCAAATTCCTACTTTAAACGATTGTTTTTGTTGCATTGCCAAAAGCCCTAGCAAAAGGAATAAAAGGGTGAAACCATCCCAATGAGAGATACCCACTTCAATAAATGAAATGGGATTTAATGCATAGATAGCTGAGATAAGGAAAGCTAATTTTTCATTTTTGACTGCACTAAATAGCGAAAAGATCACAATAGGTACTAAAGCATCACCTAAGGCTAGAGGAAGATTGATGAGAAAGACCTGTAAAAATTCCGTATCACCAGCTATCCAAAGCATAAAAGCTGCCAGATAAGGATAAAAAGGTGTGTGGTTATACGTACATTCACAATACAGCCAGTTCTCAGATAAGATGCACTGAGCAACAGGCAACCTATAACTTACAAAATCGGGTGCGGTACCTGCAAAATTGATCGCGATCAACCTGGCAAGTAAGCCTGTCAGCCAAAAGTAAACTAAGCCTTTATGAACCTTGAACCTAAAAATTCTCACGGAAATGATTTTTCCATCGAAGTACTAAAAAAAATCGATAATTCTTTTCGTTACCTAAACGGCGAAAATACACTTTCTTAAATCCCATACTACAAGCACTCCTAAGAAATCTACGAGATTATATACACAGACAATTTTTACCAACGAGTGAAGATGGAAAAGAAGGTTTCAGTAAGTTTTAAGGTAGATAAACAAAATGGTGTGTATTTCACCTACTTCAATTATGAAAACCCACCGGAAGAAAAATTAAGGAAAGTAGATAATACCTTGCATAGAAAGCACCTACAGATTCATCTAATGGTATTCTATCAGAAGGATGATTGAAATAGAAGCAAATATTTATCTATTCGACGATTTTATCAATGTCTTTCATAGGCATAATATGTTTTACCTGATTCAAAGGTTACTATCAGCTATTTGTATTTTTGAGAGAATATTCTGATCTTATTTTTCTCAAACTATTTGTACATCGAAATCTCAAAAAAACTCGCTCTATGAGCTAAAA
>JBCCLN010000208.1:0-7509 GCA_039026865.1 Bacteroidota bacterium
GATAACTCGCCGATCACCGCACAAGACCACACGTTTACTCTTGAAGATGACCTCGATGATACTAAAGTAGCGGCCTTCGAACTTAGCAACATCACTTCGGGTACTACCAGGACATTGACTGTTCCCGATGCAGATGGAACCATCGCTCTCGCCGCTGATTTGGAAGGGATTCTGGAAAGTAATGCTGACATAGAATTGACGTCATCCAGTCCAACAGCAACTGCAATTCAAATAAACGCAACCAATGCGGCAGGAGGTATTGATATTGATGCTGGTTCTGGAAATGGAAACGTTACAATTGATGCTGGTGGATCTATCTTATTGTCAGGATCATCCATCAATTTATCAGGACAAACTATACTGACAACAGTGGATGCTACTACTAATTCAGGGAAATTAAATGTCTCAAATGGCACTTTAATCTTTGTAACTGACGCTATAGCAACGAACGATGATATTGACAGCCTAGTAAACGGAGCAATTAAGGGCCGAGTTATTAAGCTCGTTTTGGCATCTTCTGATAATAACGGGCTTACTTTAACTGAAAACGGGAATATGAAATTGAGTGGATCGTTTGAAATGGACGAGGGGGATGTGATTGAGTTACTTTTTGATGGAAGTAATTGGATTGAAATGAGTAGGTCTGATAATTAATGAAAAAGTGTTACCTATTCATATCACTTTTGTTCCTTTCACTAATTGTCAGGTCACAAAATCTTTACATTGGAGAAAATGCCCTTTTACACATCTCATCAGGGGCTAGCTTGGAGGTCGGAGGTAATCTTTGGAACGCTGGTGCGATTCAAAACGTAGGGAAGGTTTCCTTATTTAGTAACTGGCCTGTAAATAATAATTTTAATGGTCTGAAAGGTGAATTGGAATTTCGTGGTAGTGAAGATCAGATGATAATACCCCCTCAGCTTACTGTTAGCAAGCTTACAGTCAATACTTTAGGGTCTGTTGATTTTCCTGGTGAAGAATATATTGTTCTTGATCGGATCGAATTTAGGTTTGGAACAATAGCACCTGGTGATGGTACACGATTTATTTTGGGAGAAAATGTCAATGTAATTGGAGGTTCAAATGATTCTTATTTTGATGGCCCTCTAATATCTAGAGGAAGCGGTATAAAAATCTTTCCGGTTGGCTCTAAAGGCGTTTATTCCCCTATGACACTATTAGATGTTTTTGGTAATGATGTGGAGCTTGAAGCATCATTTACACGAGAGAATCCCGTGGACCCTCGGCCAGGCGATAGTCTGCTTGGCGTTTCTCACAGAGGGTTTTGGGAACTTGAACTAATCAACGGAGTAGCTGATGAATCACAAATCCAGTTGGAATTTAATCAGGAAGACCTTTCGGATTTCAAAATAAGAAATGATCTACGTCATCGATTGAATGAACCAGCAATTGCACTAACTACGAATCTAACGAACAGATGGCGATCACTTGGCGCAAGAGAAATTACTAATTCAGACTTTCTCACTTTTGGGACCATTTTGGGAGAGTTTCCTATATCACTAGAAGTGGGAAGAATGCTCTATTTCGCGATAGGATTGGCCGTAAAAGTTCCAGAGGAAGGCCTATATTTTATGCCTGAAGTGTTTTCTCCTAGTGCTGCAGATCCTGATAATAAATCATTTAAAATATTTGGAGAGCGTATCTCAAGTCAAGACTTCCATCTTCAGATCTACAATCGGCTCGGCGTACAAGTATACTCTACTACCTCTTTTACACAAGCAAATGAGGATGGATGGGATGGTACAAATAAAGCAGGAGCGGAAGAGCCAACCGGTGTATATTTCTATTCCTTACGATTCAGATTCGAACAAGGTGAGGTTGTGGAAGAAAGTGGTGCATTTTATCTGGTGAGATGAGAAAGCTATTTACTACATTTTTAGTCTTTCTAGTAATGCTTTCTCACGCACAGGATTCGCAATTCTCACAATACTTCGCAGCTTCCTTGTATTTAAACCCTGCATTTAGTGGAATTTATAATGAACCTTCTCTCCACATAAATCATAAGAGGCAATTACAAACATCCGAAGTGGTAAACGAACTAACGCAAGTCTCCATCATCCTACCAATTAAATCAAAACAACCCAATGAACGCTCTAATGGTGGATTTGGTCTGATGGCCTTCAACGAGCAAATGTTTCAGGAAGTATATAAGAGAAACTCGGTATTTCTAAATTATGCACATAATTTCAAATTTGGTCCATTAGGATCTTATCTGGTGTCTGTGGGTGTACAAGGAGGATATGACATGAGAAGATTAACTTTTAATGGCCTTAAGTGGGGTTCTCAGTTCAATCCATTCATCGGATTTGATGAAGCTTTACCGGTACCTGTCAATGAATTTAACGATCAGATTCAAAATTTTCTATTAAATGGGGGAATCATGTACTATTTCAATCCTGATCGCAATTACTTTCTCTTTAACTATAGTGGATTTGTAGGTATCTCGGCGACCAACTTAAACCGACCTAATACTTCATTTAGCGTGGCTGAAGATGGTGCTGATCCTATACTACTTAAATACAATGGAGGGATAGAGTTCAAAATCAAAAAGTTCTTTGTCACGCCAAGCCTGTTGTTTATGTACTTAAGACGCAATTACCAGTACAACGCAGGGGTGAATTTGAGTTGGGGGCCAGAAACAGGTAGATATTCATCTCATGGAACTCAGCTACTTTTTGGCACTTGGTACAGGTTTCGAGATTCTTTCATCTTTATGGGAGGAATACGAGTTAATAAACTAACCGTACGCGCGAGCTACGATATGAACAGTGCATTATTCGTGGAAAATAGAGATTTTGACCTTGCTCAAAACTCCGTAGAAATTTCTCTTCAATACTACTTCAGTAATAAACGTTCTATCAAAAAATTTTCAAACCCTCTTTTTTAGTTTTTAGGATAAATAATTATTTGGGTGCCCGGCGTTAAACGATTAGAGGACAGATTATTTTGATCTATTAGAAGCTTTTCTGGCACATTGAATTTTTGAGCAATTCCCTCTAGTGTATCGCCTGAAACAACGGTGTATAGAAAATCTGAAGTTGCATTAATGTCTGCTAGGAACACCAAATTATAATCTACTTCTGATCTCCCTCCTTTAATGCGGATTGGCTGATAAGGGCTTGGTTCTGCTACTATGCCATTTAGGGATTTAATCATATCAGATTCTAATCCAAAACTTTCAGAAAGTCTACTAAGTGTTGCGCCTGGGCAAACAAGGTAGAAACTTCCAAAGTTCTTTTCGCTTCGTCCTATTAATCGAATGTCTATTCTTCTGTTAAGCTGTCTTCCAAAAGGATTGTTATTGTTTGCAATTGGTTTACCCTGACCGTGCCAAATAACGGAAATGTTAGATTTGTCAATTCCATTATCAATCAAATAATCTCGTGTAGAATAACCGCGTTCTTTACTCAGCTTCAGGTTATACTCAGGCGATCCAGTATTATCTGTGTGTGATTCGATTTCTATTTTTATGCCAGAATTAAGATAAGCAACGATAATTTCATCCAGAAGAATTTTTACTTCCGGTCTCAGATTGAAAGAATTTACATCAAAAAAGGCCCTGGTGGCATTCACCACCGTCTCTTTGTTTTTACTTTTTTTACCTTCCACACTAAACGCGGTAAGATTTATATCCTCATACGTTAACATCTTTTTAAATCTAATTTCATAAGCTCTTGGTGAAATAGTAAAGTCAAAAAATCCGTCCGTGTCTGTATATCCTTCCACCACCGTAGCTTCATCATCGAAAGCCACCAAAGTGATAGGGTAAGAAGAAAGTGGATTTTCAGATCGCTCATCCATAAGCTGACCCGTAATGGTGATTTCTGAATATCTCTCTATTTTTTTGATTGGCAAACGAATTCGAACTTCGCCAAGATCTTCTACAGCTACTATATCTCTGGTATTCATTATCTGTTCTGACTTATTTCCTTCCTCCTCAGTTGCTATAGAAATGATATCCACCGGTACTTCATCAATATCCTTCGCCTCTACTGTTAGGTTTTCCGTAAGGATTCGTTCATTATTGAATCGGAATTTTTTGATGCGTTCCATCAACGATTTCTCACTTGCAGTTAATTGGCTTTTTACTTTTACATCCCTTTCCGATAGTACATATTTTCCATTTCTGATATCAAACGCATCATCTAAAACTACCCTATTGAAAAATGCTTTTCTCCCTTCTGAAAGATTGTTATAGTGGGTAAAGGCTGCAGACAAGAATTTTTTCTCAAATTCTTTTATCTCTTGCTCAGAAGCTTTTTTTGAAAGTATAGCAATATGCACTCTCTCCGCCTTAGAGGTTCTTTTAAGTTCTGCTTCATCTCTGAGCTTTTTTGCTCTATCATAAAATGTTTCTTCTAGGTAATTTAGCCCAATCAAATTGTCAATCACTCTTTTCTTAGCGTAAGACAACCCGTCATATTGGTCAAGGTCATCTTTAGAAAGTCTGGCACTTGGGTCCCCGGATCTTAAACCAGGTGTTACTACTATTGCAGATGGAGCATCAAAGAATACTCCGTTGGGTTCAGACACATAAGAATCGTATGTTGTATTCACGAACTGCCGTAACGCAAGTTGTTGCTCTTTAGTCAAATTTGGACGCATTTTTAGTAAATTATTGATGGTCTCCTCTGCCTCTTCGCTGATTGCGGACTTAAGTTCACTTTCTGTAAAAGTTGTCTCTGCTAAATACGTGCTGGAATTGGCCAAATTTGTCATCAGTCTTAAGAGTAGCTTGTTTAGCTTATTTTGTTCATCCAGGTTTTTTCCCTTGAAAATTTCAAGGTCGCTATTATTAATATTTTCTTCTAACTGGTTAGCATTTGAAACCATATAAGTAGTCGCGAGTGATTTCAGCGAGGTTAGTTCCGTATCGTTTAAGCTTTCATAGAGGTCTCTTTCACTTTCACCTATCGAATTTCCATTCTCATTACTCAAAGTGATGAATCTTTCCCTTAAGGCTCGATAGATATCCTCATCCTTAGCCAAATCATACTGATCTCTTAAGAAAACTCGCTCGCTCATATCCAACCTTAATTCATCCAGGTTTTTCTTCTGCTGGATCAATTTCATGGCTATGCCGTCCAAGTTTACTTGTTCATTTTTAGAGAAAGAGTTGTAGGTTGGAGATGCTGGCCTAAAATTATTTGCGTTTTTTATTTTTTCTGAAATCAAATAATCAATCTTCTCTCTCTCCTCTGTTTCTACGTTATTATAAAACTGAAAAACATCTTTTGACAAACTCACACTATTACCAAGGCCTTGTTGCTCCAAATAAGAAAAGACGATATTGTCTACCTGTCTTCTTTTATCAAGACTTAGTTGCCTATAATAATAATCATCCTCAGTACGGATAGAGCGCATCATCCTGGATGTCATTTTCCTAATTCTCGCATTGACAATACGATCGATTCGCTCTAAATCATCATCGCTTAATGAGTGATAAACTGCAAGTTGTCTCGAGGTAAGAATTAAATCTACATTAGAAACAGAGGAAGAAAGTCTACGGGAAATAATCTGATTTATTATTTCTATTTCGCTACTGTCGAAGTTGTAATCGTCCGTAAAAAGTGAGTTTCTTCCTGCAATGGTTTCTTCGCCTGACACATCTTCGATGATGTCTTCTTTAGAATTTATTTTGAATTCATAAATATCAAACTTCCCTATAGCTTCACCTACCTCCCTATTTGAGGATAAATAGCCCATATATTGTCCGAGAGTAAAGAAGATATCATCGTGGTAAGAGTTAAATGGGATACCTGCATTGTATATCTCTGCCAATTCAAACTTGGATCCTCGAGCTATATAGATATCATATCCTCCAAAACCTCTATGGCCGTCTGAAGCGAAGAATAAGGTGCGGAATTCCGGATAATATGATGGGGATATCTCGTTGAAAGGAGTATTAATTTCATCACCTAAATGAATTGGGGGTCCCCAATTATCATTACCTGCATCAAGACTCATCCAAATATCAAGCCCTCCAATGGACCCCTCCTTATCTGATGCAAAGAAAAGAGTGTCTCCTCCTGGTGTTAGGCCTGGGTGTTTTGCATTGATATCAGATGTATTAATATTATGATTGAGCGGAATAGGATCTGACCATTTCCCATTGTTGATCTTAGATAAGTAAATATGGCAAACTCCATCTAGTTCCTCACCGCAGTTAGTATAGTAAAATTTAGTTTTCTCACGGTTAAAGGTACCGGAACCATCTCCTCCTTTGCTGTTTATAGCTTTTTCAAAACGGTCACTAGTCTGAAACTCTTGCCAACCTCCACTCTCACTTTTTCTGAATCTGAATACATTCGCAAAAGATTCTCCAAATTGCGGTTCAATCAAGCTTTGTTTTCCATTTGCCCTAGCTGAAGTGAGGCAAACCAAGTTGTCATCATAAATGGTGAATGCGGCATAATCACTGTACTCAGAATTAATCGGAACTTCCAGAATTCCAAATTCGCGATCCGGATGAACCATACTGATTTGATTCAATGCTAGTTGGCATCCATCTATTTCTACTTTCGCCTGTTTATAAAAAAAGCGGTAATCGTCATTTTCATGAAGGTCATTAGCAATCATAAATTTCCTGAAATCCTTAAAATTTTTTAACGCCGCATCATACCGGCCGCTTAATTTCTGCATTAGACCAAAATAGAAAAGAGCTAAAGGAAAACGGATATCAAGGCTTTGCCCTATTTGCTCGTAATAGTATTGTGCGCTTTCGTAATTCTGCATCAACCGATAGCATTCTCCGAGCTGATATTGAGCTTTTAGGTTTTTCTCATCTTGCTCCAAAGCTGCTTTATATCTTGGAACAGCCTCCAAATATTGACCCGACTTAAAATAAGCGTCTCCTTCAGAGATATATTTAGAGGCTCTTGTCGTGTTATTTTGAGTCATACCCTGGATTGACAACAAGATAAGAATCAGTAAAAAACCTGTTTTCTGCATAGTTTCTCCCACTTTATGATCCGTCACCTGTCCTGATAAATTATCTTTTGGCATTCGGACCTTTGTACTTCTTCATCATTTCAGGTTTGGAATATTTAAACGGAGCTTGTATCCAATCCGTCTATAAAAATCCTTTACTAAACTGTTCCAAAAACACTTTTTCTCTACCTGCTAAATTATTGTCTAAACGGGGAAATCACATCTTCATATTTATGATAGAATTAGCTCTTTACCGTCTAGACCATCCCTATTCATACTTAACCCGTATTTCAAGACATAGCATCTTTAAGGCGGCCGTGTAACATAGAATAGCTAACTAAAAGTAATTTTATAAGTTTTTGATTTTCAAATAGTTGCATTTTTAGTTAGATGGAATGTTACTATTCAGCTACTTAATAGATTGATTATCAAATATTTGGAAATTGGATTTTATTAAAACTATCTGATTTACTTAAAACTGAACAATATATTATTTTATGAAAATCATTTTCTGAGTTGATTATTTCAATAATAATGATAATCAAATTCATTTTTTAA
>JBCCLN010000209.1:0-7500 GCA_039026865.1 Bacteroidota bacterium
GATTGCTATTTTTCTTGGAAGAACTGGCACATGATTGATGAAACTCCATTTCCTAATTTTGAAGCTCACCAAGTACATATAGACACCTTGAGAGAAATAGATTTTCAAAGATGCTCACTGGTTTCAGACGCACAGTTATGGTTCTGTATTGAGAGAATTTTCAGGGAATGAAAAGGTAATTTACCTTATTGATGGAACAGAAATAAAGGATGATTCAACTTACATGGTTAGAGTAACTTTTCGACATCCTGCTGAGGAATAGTGTGCCTAACAAGCAATAAAATAAATGCACTTACTTTCTTCTTAGAAACTGAAACGATAAATCAAAAGATTTGCGCTCCTATCAAAGTATGAGCGCACTCATTTTATTTAGACGTTACAGCGCATAATCTCCCGATCGACTTTCTCCTCAACTTGATATGGAGTAACTTTTAAGTTACCTTTATTGTATAAACAAAATCCGAGAGGTCATTGCTTACAAATACTATTTTGAAGAGTTTCTGAACAATCAAACAACAAAAGTTCAGGATAAGATTTTCAAGATTATCGAAGCGATTGAAACTCTCGAACCAGTACCTACTTGAAACATTTAACCGGAACTGATGGACTCTACGAGGCAAGGATTCAACTGGGATCAAACATTTGGAGAGTGTTCTGCTTTTTTGATGGTCATCAATTGGTAATTCTTCTGAACGGATTTCAAAAGAAATCCCAGAAAACACCGAAGAAAGAAATCGAAAGAGCCGAACGACTTATGAAAGAATACTATCAAGATAAAATGAATGAACATGGAAACTAAAGCATGGAAAACCATAAAAGATGATGTCTATGGAAAGAAAGGGACTCCAAGGCGCGACCAACTCGAACGTGAAGTTGAAGGACTGAAAATTGGTCTACTTCTTCGTCAGGCACGTGAACAAAAGCAATTAACTCAGCAACAACTTGGTGAACTTGTCAACAAGAAGCGAACCTATGTTTCAAGGGTTGAGAACGATGGAAGTAACTTAACTCTTAAAACACTCTACGATATTGTTGAGAAAGGACTCGGAGGTAAAGTAACTATCAGCATAGACGTATAAAAACAGCGTTGTAACAGTTGCTAAGCAGCATTTGTCAGCGTGCTACTCACAACCTGATCTGCAACTGTCTCACTTTGATGCACCTTCTGCAGGAGGGCAGGCCTTAGCAACTTTGGTGCTTCTGGTATTTAAACTTTCACAACGCATTTTCTTCCATCTAACTAAAATGCAACTGTTTGAAAATCAAAAATTACAAAAGCACTTTTTTTAGTTTAGCTATTTTATGTTATGTAGCTGCCTTAGCGGTGCAACGTCTTGAAATTCGGGATAACTTTTGAGGGGTGGCGCACCTTCGTTACTTTTAGTGTATTCAAGCTAAGGGTGGACAAACGCCGCTTAGCGAGATGTTACCTGTCAGTAGTACTTCGAAAACAGATGGTGCGACTTTTTAGTAACTTTGAAATATGGAAGCAAATATGAACCTGTCTTTCTCACAAATTCTTGAACTGGTAAAGAATCTACCAGGTGAACAGAAAATCAAGATTTCCCAAGAAATTGAGAAAGAGACTATTAGCTCTAAGCTAACAGAACTTTTAACCGCCTTCCGAACTCACAAACTTTCCATGGAAGGTATAACATCGGAAATTGAGCAAGTCAGACAAGGCCTGCATGATAAGCGAAAAGCCAATTAAGGTAATTTTTGACACCAATATCTGGATTAGCCATCTAATCGGTCATCAACTTGTTGGGTTAACAGGGCTACTAACTTCTCAGAAAGTTGAGATTGTGTTATCTGAACAACTCTGAACGGAGATTATCCCAAAAAAGCTGTTTTTTAGATATGAACGAAGAAACCAGAGGAATTCTAATAATTGGATTAAAAAGCTTAATCGAATGCTTTGAAGAAATTATAGAAAAGTAAATGGGATTGCGAGAAGTAAAAACAGAGCTAAACAAGCTTGAAAAGAAGATTTGCTAAAGCACATTTCGGAGCTTTATAAAAAATTCAAATCTGTTAAGGAGTATTTTGACTTTTACGTAGATCCAGATGAAAAGAAACTTATAGAACAGTATAAAGAAAAGGTGACCGAAGGATTCTTTCCAAAAAGAGGTTATCAATTAAAGCTTTCGATTTCAAGAAAAGCAATTAAAGCTTTTAAAAAGTTGGGAACATCCGCAGAAAGCTTAGCCGATCTATTACTACATTTTGTTGAAAACGGTGTTCAGTTCACAAATGAATACAGAGATATTGATGAGAATTTTTATACGAGTATTGAGAACACATATTCATTATTTGACCAAAATTATGATCTACAAAAAAGTGTCTTCAGCTCTATTAATGCTAATCACAGCGATAGGCTGTGAACTGAAGGACAACTCACATACTCTAAAAATCGAACTAATCGATAAACTGCAAAAAGCCGACTCAATTGAGATAATAACTTATGGCATGCTCGATTACTCTGAAAAAATAATGTTTTCAGAATCAATTCGAACCTTAAAAGACAAATCAGTTGACATCACTCTAGGACGACCTGTCTTTGCAAACCTGAAAATAGACGAAACTTTTCATCATATATATTTAGAACCAGAGTTTGATTTGAAGATTTACCTAGACAACCAATTTGGGTCTACTTACTTAAGATACTCAGGTAATGGCTCTGAGATAAACAATTATTTGGAACAATCTTCTCAGGTTATGAATCAATTCTATCATGTGAACCCTAATTGGTTTCGGATGAATATTATCACCTTTTCAAATACTTTGGATTCACTAGAGCTAGATTTAAACATCCGATTGGAAAAATATGATTTTAATCCGATAACCTTGGAGGTTTTGAAAACCAAAAATGAAATAGCTCTAATCAATTTGAGGCAACAACATAGACTCATTAATGCTGATTCTTATGTATCTGAGAAGACAACAAACACCTCGTTTAGTTTTTCTGAATATATTCCATTTGATCCCTATTTTCTTGAATTATCACTATTGGACTATGCTCAAGTCCTCGATTTATTTCTTAGATCTGAAATACAAGAACCGCTGTTTAGTGGTAAAAACGTAGATGAATTGGATTCCATTAAAGACTTTTTCCCTGTTGCTACTAGTCAAACAATAAAAGAAAAGAATTTTCCAACAGCAATTAGTGAATTTCTAAGAGCAAAAGACATTTCCTTTTGGCTAGCATCGGAAGGAATTTCAGAAGGATTAGAGACTGTTTATTCCGACTTCAGAAAGGATTTCGAGAGCTCAGATTATGCTGAACAACTAGAAGAAAAATATAGTGAATGGCTCAAGATTGGTAAGGGACAACCCGCACCTGAAATCACCGGTTTGACACTCGATGGAGATACTGTTTCACTTAGCCATCTAAAGGGAAAAGTGGTTTATATTGATGTCTGGGCAACATGGTGCGCCCCTTGTATCAAGGAATTTCCATATTATAAAGAACTAGAAAAGAAGCTTGGAGAAAGAGACGACATAGAATTCTTATTTGTATCAGTTGACCAAAATTCTAAAAACTGGGTGTCCTTTTTAAATGAAAAAGATATTCCCAAAGGAATTCATGTAAGAGAAGGGATCGGATTTGGTCATCCATCTGTTCAAGAGTCATATAACATGTGGGGAGTGCCAAGATATATTTTAATAAACCAAAAAGGAAAAATTGTCAATTCAAAAGCCCCTAGGCCGTCATCGGGTAGAGTATCTGAACTTATAAATTCACTGTGAACAAAAACACGGAAAGTAACAAACACTAAAATAAATATGCGAACTGAGCAATTGGAAGGGGTATTGCAAACTAGAAATCTTGGTGGTTTTAGCAACTGGGACGCATACTCATTTTAGTTGGGCGTTCTATGCCATAGTAGTGGCCATACACCATTAGCCAGTCGATTTTGTTTGGAAGTCTCCAGAAAGTGGATAAAAAGTCCTTGGTTCTACCGCTTCTCATAATACGAATAAATAGAACTGGTTATCAAGCAATTTGCCTTTCTTACAAAATTGTTGCGTTTATCAAATGTTTTGAACCAATTTAACACAACAATTATCGATCTAATTAAAAGTGTCCAGGGTGCTTATTCTTTAGGCTAAAGGTTGCGGAAAATTGGATGACAGAATCTATTCCAAAGTATAGAGCTTATGAAACATATTTTAGCATGCTTTCTGATTAATCTGGCCGTAGTTAACTGCATTGCTCAGGTCACTTTTGAACCCCCAGAGGAACCAACAAAAATTCTGGCAGTCAAAACTTCACAACCTATTAGTGTTGATGGTAAATTAGATGAAGACAGCTGGATGTCTGCTTCAGCTATTACTTCTTTTATTCAAAAAGATCCAGTTCAAGGTGATACTGTGAGTATGCCTACGGAGGCAAGGATTTTATTTGATGGGGACAATTTATACGTAGGGGCCATTTGTAAGACTACCAATGGTAGAACTGATATCAGAACCCAAAATATGCAACGGGATTTTAATTATTTCCAAAATGATATGTTTGGTATAGCCATAGATGGATTTCTAGATAAGCGCAATGCGATGGCTTTCCAAACCAACCCTCATGGTACCCAACGAGAGCTACTGGTCATGGATGACCAGATTTTTAACCGTGAATGGTCTGGTTTATGGAAAGTTCGAACCCAAATTTTAGACTCGGCCTGGATTGTTGAAATGGCCATTCCCTGGAAAACACTTCGATACCCACCAGGGTGCGACAAAGTAGGAATCATTTTAACAAGGAACATCAGAAGTAATAATGAATATGTCTCGTTTCCGGCAGTACCTCGTGCATTTAATGTATATCGAATGCCATACGAAGCAATTCTTACTGGGATTGAGCCACCACCTCCTTCCTCCAACATACAGGTAGTACCCTATGTACTCCTGAATAATAATCATAGCTCTGAGGACGATGAGGTTACAGAAGAAAGCATGGAATTCGAAGTTGGCGGGGAGGTAAAATGGGTGACGGGTCCAAGTTCTGTGCTGGATTTCACCTTTAACACAGATTTTGCGCAAGCAGACGTAGATCGTCAAGTGGTCAACCTGACTCGATTTTCTGTTTTTTTCCCTGAAAGGAGGCAGTTTTTCCTGGAAGGAAATGAGATTTATACTATGGCGGCATGGGATCCACTGCAACCGTTCTTCAGTCGTAGGATCGGGCTGGATGACAGTGGCAATCCTATTCCTATCGATGCAGGTATCCGTTTTACGAACCGTAGCGAGAAACAAAACATTGGCCTCTTGGCGATCCGTCAACGAGAAAATGGAGATACTCCAGCTTCCAACTTTGCAGTGGCAAGATACTCCGCTAATTTATCATCCCAGGGTCGCATTGGGGGAATGGCAACTTTTCGACACGATGACGCAGACACTTCGGGAAAGACGACCACCAACACAACAGTTACAATAGACGGTTTTTTCCGGCCTTCCCAGCAAATTAATTCCTTCTGGATGGTATCTGGTTCAAAAACTTCAGGTACCATTGAGGATGAAGGCCTTTCGGGAGCAACGTGGACATACTATGATAATAATTGGATTTATCTCGGGCACGTACAAGCTTTTGTTACTTCTAATTATAATCCAAGGGTAGGGTTTGTAGATGCCACCAATTACCTATTGACCAGCCCCGCAGTAATATTCAGATTGCGCCCTGAATGGCTGCCCAAATTCATTCGCCAATATACCCCTGTTATAACTAGCTGGGCTTATCAATATTTGGATGACCTTTCTTTCAGGGAGGGATCCGTTAGGATTACTCCATTCTCTGTGGAACTTCAGAACGGCAGTGAATTTTCTTATCAAATTAGGTCTGACTGGCAGTCTTTGCGCGATACCTTTTCTCCTGTAGGAATCAATATTCTTCCCAATAATTATCAATTTATTAGTCATCGTTTTAGTTACGTTGGTGACTTCTCAAAAAAGGTTGCCATTAGTGCCGCATACAGATTTGGTGGGTATTTTAATGGAGAGCTAAACACAGTTACCTCATCGTTGAGATTCGCACCCTTACCTCATATTCAATTAACTGCCGACTATGAATACAATAAGCTTTCCAATTTGGGAGAGGCAAAAAGCACCACCGAAACCCACCTTATGGGAACGGAATTGCGATTAGCTCTCAATCCAAGGGTTCAGCTTATCTCCTTCATACAGTATAATACAGCCTCCGAAAGAACCACACTTAACAGTCGGTTTGTTTGGGAGTATAGACCACTTTCGTATATCTATCTGGTATACAACGATAATCGACAGGATCTGTCCGACCCTGAAACAGGTATGATAACAAGGTTGCATGATCAACAAGAAATATTCAAAGTAACTTTTTTGAAGCAGTTTTAACTAAATATGTCACAAATACTACTTGTAACATCATTGTATACTATGTAACAACACATTTATCGATATACAGAGTGCCACTGCAATAAACGGCATAGAACAAGTGCTAACGTTGCATATGCCAACGTGCTTCTAGCCTATTTTTATGCAATCGTACCGCCAATCTGCACCTCTGCAAGCGACTATTCTTCCTGAAAGTTTAGTGGTTCTGGCTTTTCACTTTCTGAACGCAGCAGTTTTCTGAGACTTTTGTGTGTGTGGCGCAGATCAGCTAGTTTAGTGCTAATAGCGAAGTGTGAGCATACGCACTTTAGCTAGACGTTGTGATGCATTTAACAAACAATCGGAATTTTAACTATCAGAAAAAATGAAGACAATTAATCGAATAATGACGAATATCTGTTCAGATAACTTAGCCGAAAGTCGTGATTTTTATACCAAACTATTCGACTTCAAAGTGGATTATGATAGCGATTGGTTCGTTCATCTAATTTCAAAGGAGAAAAAGTTGGAATTGGGAATAATTGACAGAAGGAATGAAATCGTACCAAAGGATTTTCAAAATAATCCACAAGGATTTTATGTTACATTCGTAGTGGAGAACGTTGATGAAATATTTGTTACTGCCAAATCAGAAAATTTTAAAGTAATAAGTGGACCAACTGACACTTTTTATGGACAAAGAAGACTACTACTTAAAGACCCAAGTGGTTCATTGGTAGATATTTCCTCACCTATTGAGAATTTTGTATAGAGGAACTAGCAACGAAAAATGAATTGCTAAGACATATTATATCAACCATTAGCTATCGCTTTGAAAAGTCAGTAAAAGGATCTTCTCAAACCTTTGGAGATTTTAGTCTAGGCAAAGGAAGTAGGAGTCCGAAAGAGATAATCAATCATTTGAATAACTTAATCTATTTTACGGGATACTTCATTGCTAATGAATCAATGCCGAAAAAAGAATTAAAGGTATTGACCTTTGAAAATGAGATCGAGAGATTTAACCCACCTTATACCCACCTTAAGCAGCCTTCTTTAGGGCAGCCAGTTGTTGTTCAAGGCTTTTACTTCGTTTTTCTTTTAATTTGGTTTGGTTTAGCCGAAATATTTCGGGATTAAACGCTTCTTTTTTAGTCCTCA
>JBCCLN010000210.1:0-7480 GCA_039026865.1 Bacteroidota bacterium
AATTTCAAAAGCCTCATTTACGACCAGTAAACTACGTTTTTGAAATGCTGAAAGCCTCGATTTGAACCAAAAATCTAGTTTTGCAAAGGATGCTATTCAACTACGGTAAATCAATTACTAGAATCAAACCGCCACTATTTGTGGTGAGTAATACTAGATAAGATACAACCTTTTTGGACATACTCCATCCTATTATTGAAAACGCTTACTTGCCAGTGACGGAAGAGCAGACTGCATGGATAAACCAACTAAAGAAAGGAAACGAGCTTGCTGCTTTTAACCTATACAATTGCTATTCAAGTGCAATGTATAGCACACTGGTAAGAATGGTGAATGATAAAGAAATGGCAAAAGACCTTTTACAAGAAGCATTTATAAAAGCATTCAAAAAAATTGATGGCCTTGCTGAGCCAAAAGCTTTTGCGGGTTGGTTAAAAAGAATTGTTGTGAATACGGGATTAGAACATGTGAGGAAGCAAAAGTATGATTTTGAAGATGTGACTGAATCGGAAGATTTTAAAGATGAAGTAGATGATGATACTATAATAGAAAATGAAACGATTCATACCGCGATAAAAACACTTCCTGATGGATGCAGGACGGTTCTATGTCTTCATCTGCTGGAAGGATACAAGCACAAAGAGATCGCACAGCAATTAGGAATTTCCGAATCTACCTCCAAAACACAATACCGACATGCCAAATCATTGCTAAAAAAAAGACTTATCTATCATTATGAAAATTGATGACCTCATAAAAGAACGAAAAGACAAACTTCATGTAGAGCAAGCCCCTCCTGAGACTTGGGAATATATTCGTCAGAAATGGAAAAACCCCCAAAAATCTCAAGTGTATTGGTGGAGAGTTGCCGCAGTGATTTTGTTCGGATTGGCGATCAGCTTGCTGGTCCATAATCAATTGCTTCAAGACCGTGTCACGGAGCTTGCCTCACTCAGCGATCTATCCAAAAAGTATCAAGCAGTAGAGAAAGATTATTTGCGTCAAGTCAATGAGTTGCAAATGAGCTTGCCTTTAAACGAAGCAAAAAAAGCAGAAGACCTGCGATGGATTTTCGAAGAATTGCAACTTTTAGAAGAAGTCAATATACTATACAGAAAAGATATCGGACGGGTAAAAGAAGAAGATCTTGTAGGTGTATTGATCGACTATTATGAAAAAAAAATAAATCTGCTGCAAAAATTAAAACTCGAAATAGAAAGAACTCAAAATTTAGAAAAAGATGAAGAAATGGATAGCCATCACCTTAGTATTTAATCTCACCTGTTTTTCTTATGCGCTTGTTCCGGAGAAAGATGGAGAAACAAGAACTGCTACTTTTAGCAGAAATGTAAAGCCCGATGATGTAATTAATATCCAGGCCAAGTATACCGATCTAGTGATTGAAGCGTGGCATAAAAATGAGGTTGAAGTAACTGCAACCGTCAGATTTGATGGAAAATTGACAAACAAAATGGTTGAATTTCTTGACAATTTCCAAAAACACGTAGAAGATAACATAGATAAATCTATGGGAGAGCTTCGAATAAATACCAACCTGGATAAACCTAATAAAATTCAGATCGGCTCAAAACACGTGGGAGTTACGGTGGGATTTACTGATGATGAACTTAAACTGGATTTCGTGATCAGAGCTCCAAAGGTGAATAAGTATGAAATCAATCATTCTTATCGTGATATATTGCTAAAGGGTGATTTTGATGACATGAAAATAACCCAATACTCTGGTGAGCTCCATGCTGATTACATTGATAATGTGCACTTTAATATGAAATACGGATCGGCTACATTGAAAGAAATTGGTACGGCAAAAATGGAGATCTATGAGCAAGAGATAAGTGTAGCTATCGTTGATGAGCTAGAAATCGACGCCAAATACGCCGAAGTTGACATTGAAGAAATACAGAAAATGGAGATGCAATCCTACGAGTCTGATTTTACTTTCAACAATGTTAATTTTATATCGGGCAGCTTCAAATACGGAGAGATAGAAATTAAAGACCGATTAGGAAATGCGGAATTTGAATGCTATGAAATGGATATCGAATCAAACAGTATCGAAAACATCAAATTTGAAAATTCAAAATACAGCAAAATCAAGTCAGATAACATAGAGACAATTACCTATGCAGAATCCTATGAAGACGAAACATCCATTGGTAATTTAGGAACTTTTAAAAGCCTTAATTCTAAATACGGAAAGCACAAAATTGAATCACTCAATGGCTCACTTGAAATGCATGCGTATGAAGACGATATTGATATTGAAACAGTATCAACTTCAGTTGAAAATATCTTTATCACGGGTAAATACATTGATTCTTCTCTTGGCTTAAGTAATGAATCTTTCAGCCTTAAAACCAACATTAAATATGGAAAGGTAGATTTTGATGAGAGTGATATGGAAGTGAAGAAATATATCAAAGATGGTGACAGACTCGAATTAGAGATCCAGTCAAAGAATCAGGTTTCGTCTGTTATACAAATTACTATTGAAGGATATGAAGTGGACGTAAACATTAATTGAACATTCATAAAAGACATGGTAGAAATTGAAAATCTTCTGCTGTAACAAACCAGCTTAACCCGCATTATTCACCACAAATAGTGGCGGGTTGATTCAAGTAATTGATTTTCGGCAGTTTAATAGAATCCTTTGAAAAACCCGCCTTTTGGCTCAACTCTTCGTTACTCAACATTTCAAAAGCCTCATTTACAACCGGTAAACTACGTTGATGAAATTCTGAAAGCCTCGATTTGAACCAAAAATCCAGTTTTGCAAAGGATTCTAATATTCATACTGAATGATTTTTGATTCTTCAAATTTGGGGAAAGATTTTGGCATCCCATTCGAAATCAATTATCTCTTATTCAACGTGTTACCTCATCTCAATGAATAACACCCGAATTTTTCGGGTCAAATCCTTTTTGAAATATTGCTGTACTATCTTTCTCACCGAAACATAACTTTTAATTGTATTTGAGGCTTCACCTTTTAACTTCCGGTATTTTCATAAAATCGAGCATACTCAAGGTACGATGAAATTAGCAATTTCCCTCCCAAGAGTACTATATTGGTGATATAGTAGTAGCCCTATTCCCAGAGCCAATTGAGAATTACTCGAATACATTTCTTTCTCACCCTCCTAAACTTAGCTAACCTATCTTTTGGCCAGCAAGAATTTCTAAATGAACTGGGGCCTGAGAAGACTGAGAGCTTTGAGGAACTTGTGAACTCGTATGAGCGGTTTTTACAATTGAATTACCCAACTATCGAAGGAAAAGGTGAACGCACCCGAGCTTTTATGCAACAACTCATTGATAACAAAGAACCTTTCAAGTTTGATAGCCTTGATGCAATTCAAATAATATCAGAACTTGATAGAACAGGGCTAAGAAAAGATATTTTCCTTTATGAAGGAGAAACCTATGAACCAACTTATGAAATAGAACGCTTCTTTCCAGAAATAGAAGTTAAACCAGACAATTCTGAAATCGATGATGATTTTAACGATGAGAATATTGATTATAGTAAAATTGATACCTCAAGTTGGGAAACCTTTCTTGCAAAGTACTTAGCTCAACTACCCCCTGAGGAAAGAAGAAGAGAGGAAGAAAGAGAGAAGAAGAGGATTGAGAGAAAAAAATGGTCATCCAACCCAAATCCCAATAGTTTATATCATTATGCACTATTGAAGTCTGACACTTCATTTATCGCATACTGTTGGCTAAGATATGACGGACTAACTCCTGCAATAAGTCAAACTCTATTAGACCTTCCGGCGGACGAACTTGAGCACTGGAAAACACAAATGGTATTTGTAGTTGATTATTATCTGGGGAACATCCTTTTTCGATATAGGAGGCATCTGAAACAGGCTACTAACAGTCGCTAAATTCCTAGTTTGCTTGAGGAAAATTACTCCAGACAGGATACAATTTTGCTCCGAGGGGTACTTTGGAGGTAGGTGCTTGAGGAAAATTACTCCAAATAGAGAGCAATTTGCTCCAAGAGGGGACCTCAGAGGTGGGTGCTTGAGGAAATTTACTCCAAACAGGGAGCAATTTGCTCCGAGGGGGGACCTCAGAGGTGGGTGCCCAACCAGTCGCTCGCTTATAACGAGTGACCATTATTTTTCTTTTTTTGTTCAATGGTCATTCTCATTCAAATCATATTTTATACTCGTTACTCGGCACAGCCGCGCGACTGTTGAGAGTAAGATGTTCAATGAAATCTTCAATTTAGTCGTGATTTGATTTTTTATGTAGTTTACTAATCAGATTCTGCATATGCAACCAAATTTCTTCTGTTTCATTTGATTTACTAATCATATAAGAAGAATAAGCATATCTTCCAGAAGCACCTGTATATTCTGAAAAAACATAGAGTTCATTTTCTTTTATTGCATTTTTAACCTTTTCCATGCTAAGTTCGGAACGAGTCAAAGGACCATTTATCTTGATTAGCCCTCCGTTACTTTGCTTATGATAAAACTGTAGCTTGGAAGTAAGTATAGACCCATCGTTTATTGAAGTACTAGTGTACAGTATGCCGCTATCCGGTATATTGTAGATGTAGTAACCGTCTATAAGAGGTAAAGGTGGGGCGTTGAGATCCTGGTATACGATGACAAGACCCCCTGTATAACCCTCTGGCAATAAATGAATTTCACCTTTTCTGTCTGATTTGCAACCGCTAATGAGTGTGACAAATAATACCAATATGAATACTTTCATTATTTCAGTTTTAAGTCTTCCAATACTTTTTGATAGCCCTCCTGAGGTGCATTGATTGTCATATTGGTTATATTACCATCCGAATCAGTAGTATAGGCATTTATAAATTTACCATTCTGATCCACAATGATTTGAGCGTTAAATTTCATCATGGGGGCATCCTTGTTACCTAGTAGATTCAGAGCGGGTCTTCCTGGACTTAAATGTGCAGATTGGCCCAGAAGAATCGTTTGACCGGTGACATCCATTATGAATGATTCTGCATCAGGAAAATGATCCCCACTAATCTGACCATTAATATTAATCTCTTTTAAGCCGCTCGTTTCTCCTTCTGCACAACCTAAACATGGGACAGCCGATTCTGAGATTTTAATATTTCCACCTAAATCAATAGCTGGAGTCAGAGCTTTACCAATCAAGGGGATTTTTTTCATAATAGGCTCTTGACCTGAATAACCAAAGAAAAACCCATCACCACTAGGCCCGGTATACGAAGTTGGGCTCTCTGTTGCCTGTTTGGAAAATCCAAATGGCGAAAAAGGATAGTTTAATTGAGTACTCTGACTACTGAAGGTTTGCACTCCTGTTACGGAACTATTTGAGGTTTCAAAACCTACTAGATGATGAACTCGAGCAGAAGCAGATAAACTTGTACTTGCTGTTCTATTGTCACCAACTGCCGTAAAGGGAAACCCGAATTTAGATGCTGTATGGAATGACCTAAAGAAAAATGCTATAGGAAAAGCACCATTGGGATCAATAAAAAGTATCGGATTATTTCTAAACAGCGAATACGACGACTGATCCGGGAAGTTATTTGCTAGAATATCTTGCGCATTGGTTCGCCAGATAAGCGGATCCCAGCCTCTTGGACCAAAATCATAAACTCGCAGCTCTGGTAACCATTCTTTACTCTGGAACTTCCATTTATTCTCTACTGAAGCGGTTCTTTGATGCTCATTGAAGGTTAATCCGCCAGGATAATAGCTACTCGCAAACACCACATTTGTTTTCCCATGATAAACCATAAAATCATCCCAATGGATGGCTACTTCCTCTGCGTTTTCATTGCTCAGGTAAGCCAAGAGATACCCTTTACGGTCTGCAATGATGTCGTTCAGACTGATGGTCTGATGCACACCAACTCCTTGCGCTGCAGTGGTGATCTGTAAGAAGCCCGCTCGCACATAGTTCATCTCCTGATTAAAGAAAATGTAGTTCAAAAAGGCTCTCGGCGCGGTACTGCTGTTGCCCTTGCCCGACATATCTATCCCGCTTAGTGCTTCATCAAACACATTGGATGAACTGCTCACTCCATTTTCAATCCCGCTTCCGTACGCTGCATCGAACGAGCTGAACAAGGCATCGTACGCCGTGCCTAAAAATCCGTTTCCGCTCGGAACGGTCTCATAGTTGGAATTGACTGTTAGGGTTACCATGCCTCTGCTCTTAAGCAGCTCTAGGCTTTCTTTTGTTGCCTAATCTTCTTTACTAAAACTAATACTCCATAAAAGAGAGCCGACCAAAAAAGAGTGTTGGCAATAAAGTATAACCACAAGTTTTCGTAAGTTAATCCTAACTGAGAACCAGGAAAAGACGAAAAAAAGCCTACTATTTTTTGACCGACTTTCAGGCTCTTTTCACCTCCAAAAGAAGACCATGAAAATAAGAGTAACACACTAAAAATATCATACAAGAAGTATACAACGCCAAAAATAAAAGTGATACGTAATGCAGGTTTATCCATAAAGTAAATCTTTTTATTTATTCTACTCCTTGCTGTTTCAACCAATCTGCTACAACTTGTTGTAATATGTCTATTTCTGCCCCTGGCCTGGCTAAATCAAAGTGAGGCCCATTATCACCTTGTCCTCCAAATAATTCAGGTCCATTTTGTCGTGCGCCTCCTAAATATTCCCATATATCTTGAGGATTACTCAACAAGTCCCCCTCAATATCTACTCTTAGAACATTTCCTATGTTTTCGTTATTTGATAGTTGATCAAAAAGGTCGGAATCATCGGCTATTGGGCTACCGATTAATATAAGGTTATCTATGTACTGTCCATCATTTGCCAATTGCAATGCTGCTTGCGCTTGAAGTACACTGCCATAGCTATATCCAGCCAAATTAAACTGTTCACCTTCTGCTAATGGATTGTAAGTCAAATTTTGTCTGATCTGGCTTACTGCATTATCAATTTGTTCATGTTGAATAAGTCTTGTGCCAGTCTCAGGGATTGGGGCTAGCCCTAATGCTGTATTAGGATTTATTCTTCCTGTAGAATACGTTTCAAAACCAGAGTGCCTATATCTTGATGTAAAGAGTATATCATCGAATTGACTACCTGATGCATTAATCCTGGTAAAACCTCCAATACCTGCATGAGTAAATGCATTACCAAAACGATTGATATAATTCCATCCATCAGAATCATTACCTGCTCCACCAACAAAGAACACTCGCTTACCATCTGGATCAATGGCATTAATCGGATTATTAAGTACAAAATTGTACAGTGAAAAACTCATGTACTTGTGCGCAAGTGGGTCCGGAGACATCCATCGGCCTAAGTCAGGCATGTAGAACCTGGCTCCAAAGTCATCTAACCCTAGTTCTGCCACTCTTTCCTTACCCTGGAACTTAAATCTCTGAAGCGTACTCGCTGTCCTTTGATACTCTCCAAACTGTAAACCAAATGGATAAAAATCTGAGCTACTCACC
>JBCCLN010000211.1:0-7433 GCA_039026865.1 Bacteroidota bacterium
GCCGGTGATTCTCTCTATCTTGATTCATTAAGTACAGACACAACTTTTGTTGAAGTTCAGGAATTAAGGGATTCTGTGAAATATGAGACCGTGCAGGAGCTACACATAAAAAACACCTTCCACAATGACCGAACCCATCATGAGGTGGATGCGGTGAAAGAATACATTGTAGATAGGGGCATAAACGCGTCAAGGATACAAATTAGGACGCAAGTCAATAAGCAAAATGTTTGGAGAAGGGAAGAACTTGAAGATGATACCGAACACAATAAAACCCATGAAATAAGAAGTATAGGCTTGCGAGTGCTGAAAATGTAATTAATTGTTCTGAATAGGAACTACAACGAGGGTATTCTCCCACATGATAACCATATCTAGCTCTTCCTTCATCTGGTCAAAGGAGATTGTAAATTGTTCGAACAAGTCTTGAGTTTGAATAGCAGGTACATCGATTGAAAGCACGTCAGATTCAGGATTTCTGTTGGCTTTTCCCGACGGCACTTTAACACCCCAACCGGGGACATCGCTATTCAGGATGACTGTCCAGGTATCTTCCTGTGGAATGGTCCATAAACTGTATGTGCCTGGTTCAAGGTCATTATTTTTTATACTAATGGCCTGATTCACGGTGATGGTGGTAGGCTCATTGGCTCCGGTGCGCCACACTTCTCCATAAGGAACCAGTTCTCCAAAAATCTGACGACCCTTTTTGTATGGGCGACAGTAATTGACCTCTATGCTAAAATTATCTGTCTCATACTTGGCGGTATCAGCAGGGCTAAATGACTTTGTATAGGAACGCATAATAATGGCAGCCAAGGCAATCAAAGCCACTGTTATGCCTCCGATAATTATAAGTTTTTTCATGGTTACACCTTTTACGGTGTTACTATTATACTGACTTCTGATTAATTAGGTTGCTCTTTGTCGTGATCAATTTGTTCACGAAGTCTGCCATTTTTATAATAGTAGCGCCAAACACCACTTTTTATACCTTTCGAATACTTACCTTTCGATTCATTTTTCCCCCCTTGGTAATAATATATCCAATCTCCTTCACGTAGTCCGTCTACAAATTTTCCTTGTTCGGCTAAATCGTTGTTTTCAAAATAATAAGTCCATTTTCCATTAGGCACACCGTTTTTGAATTGGCATTCGATTTCTTTCTTACCACTTGAATAATAATTTATTTTAAGGCCGCTACCATCTTTAAGTGTTCCTGCATCGAGTTCTTTGCCTGTACTGGTGTAATAAGGTGAAAGATTCATAAGCTTACCGTTCTGCCAGGTTTCTTCTTGCATTAACTTTCCATTATTATGAAATAACCCCCAAAGACCATCTTCTAATCCATTGATGAAGCTGCCAATGCTTTTTAATTTACCATCATCGTAGTAGTAAAACCACTGGCCATGTTGCTTATCGTTCAAGAAAGAGCCTTCTTCTACTACATAGCCTGTATTATTGAAGTATCTCCAGTTTTTAACCCTTACACCATTTTTGTACCACCCTTGCGTCTTTAATTTTGTATTGGGATGATAACTCAGGTAAACGCTGTCTTTCCATCCATTTTTATAATAAACGATTTCTGCCAACTCTTCATTTTGATGAAATTCCTTCCATACATCGGAAGGCACACCTTTCGAATAGTGCTTTTCCGCTTTGAGATCACCATTTCGGTAAAATTCCTTCCAAGTGCCATCCGGGACTCCTTTTTTGTAATGCTCCTCTTTAGCTTTTCTGCCGATATTATAGTTTTCCAGCCATTTACCTTCTTTCTCCCCTTCTAAATAGTTCCCTTCTATAAATACATAACCAAATTCATTGTACTCTTTGTACTTGCCATTTAGTGTATCGTTTTTGTAATTGATAGCTGCGATTCTCTCTCCATAGATGTTGAAAGCTTCTGACTCTCCATTTTTTTTGTCATTTTCGTACATATCAACCGTGCGAATTTCACCACTTATGAAATAGTTAGTCCACTTCCCGTCCTTTTTGCCATTTTTGAACTTACCTCTGGTTTTGATTTGTTGGGTTGGGTAGTATTCAGTGTAGTTAGTGGGAGTGCCCTTATCAAAGGATATTTTGACCCTTGTGGTTTGATTGGGGTAAAAAATTAACCATACCCCTACTCTTTTATTTTCATTATATTCCCCCTCCTCAATTTTGGTATCAGTGGAGTCGTAAATCTGCCATTTGCCTTGTCTCATGCCATCTTTCACGTCACCGATGGCATAGACGGTACTATCAGAAGAAAAGAATTGAGCTCGAGAAGTATTAAAGCATAAAAATGTAAAGGCCATTAGGCACACACAAAGAAAAGTTTTTGGTTGAACCATTACATTTTTATTATTGATTGACAGAAGTATATTTGCAGAAGTACTTTTAAATATAGAGCTCATGGGTGCCTTAGTTGTGGTTTTAGTCTTATTCGTTGCAGCAATAATTTCGCCAGCAATTCTTCCCAATAAAATGTTTAGCAACAATAAGCATGATATAGACGGTTCTACTGATTAATGATCGCTGTTGCTTCTATCTCAACAAGATAATCAGGGTCGATTAGCTTGCTAACTTCAATCATTGACGTTACCGGCTTTATTTTAGTAAAGTACTCACCATGTGCTTTTCCTACCTCCCTCCATAGGCTTATGTCCGTAACATAAATTCTGGTACGTATTACGTCACTACGTCTTCCACCAAGTTTCACCACGCTTTCGGTAATTATTTCTAGTATTCTTTTAGTTTGCCCATATACATCTCCGGGATGAGCTGTTTTTCCATCTTTGATCGCTACAGTCCCTGATACCTCAATTTGTTGGCCTATTCTAACCGCTCTGGAATAACCCACTTTATCCTCCCATTCGGCACCTGTACTTAGATTTGTTCTCTGCATACTTATTTGATTAATTAGCAAATTAATTCTATTCCTAATTTATGAAGAATATTTGTGTGTTTTGTGGCTCAAGTTCTGGTACCAATCCTATTTTCAACGAAATGGCGAAGTCACTTGGGAAGGAACTTGTTAAAAACAATATGCGGCTCGTATTTGGTGCCGGTAAGGTAGGCTTAATGGGTACCATAGCCGATTCCGTTTTGGATAACGGGGGTGAGGCCATCGGCGTAATTCCTGATTTTCTCTGGGAGAAAGAGGTAGGTCACACGGGACTAACAGAACTACATGTTGTGAAGTCAATGCATATCAGAAAGCAGAAAATGGCTTCTATAGCCGATGGGTTTATAGCCATGCCCGGAGGCTTTGGTACCCTTGAGGAATTAGCTGAAATTCTAACCTGGGTTCAACTGGAATTGATTCGAAAACCCGTGGGAGTTCTAAATGTAAACGGGTTCTACGATCCTCTGCTTGAACAATTAGATCAAATGGTAAGTCATGGGTTCCTGAAGGCACAGAATCGTAAGTTGATAGTCGAATTAACAAAAGTCGAAGAAGCTATTGAAAATTTGAAAAACTACGAGTTTACGGATTTTTCTATATGGGATAAGCTGGAGAAAACATGAAGTGTCAAATCTCACCCAAAATGGGTTATTTGATAGAACCTAGGATGAAATTATGTTGGCGATTTCAAAGTATTGGCTAAAAATTCTTAATTTTTGATGTAGGAGATTCTTTATGGTTAAACTTTACCGGTTTGTTTTTTTAATTCTTACGTGTACGATATGCCTTCAAGAGGCCTGGTCACAAAACCAGTCTCAAGAGGTTCATCACCAAAATCAAATACTGGGATTCCATATTGTAGGAGATGCCAAAAAGGTAAAAATCCCTTTTGAGGTTTACAATAACCTTATTGTAATACCCGTCATTCTCAATAATCAGTTACCACTTAAATTTGTGCTTGATACTGGGGTTAGAACCACTATACTGACGGATAAAGCGTACAGCGATATTCTTAATATGAGCTATAACAGAAAGTATACAATAGCTGGACTGGGAGGGGATAAATTAGTTGAAGCCTACGTAACAAGTGGTGTTTCATTGACCTTGCCGCCGGGAGTCAAGGGTAAAGGGCATTCAATGCTGGTATTGGAAGAGGATTACCTTGAGCTTAGAAATTATCTGGGAGTGAATGTTAACGGTATTTTAGGATATGAAATATTTAGTCGATTCATAGTGGAGGTGAATTATGACACCAAAATACTCACTTTAACTACGCCAGAGCATTTCAAAAAAAAACGCAGTTATGACGAAATCCCTATTTCAATAGAGGATACCAAGCCCTACATCAAGGGTCATGTGGTTTACAACGATGGAAACGAGCTGGATCTAAAGTTGATGATCGATTCGGGCGCAAGTCATGGTTTGTTTCTTGAAGAAAGCAGTAATCCCAAACTTTATATTCCCGATAATCACATTAGTAGTATCTTGGGAAGGGGCTTGGGGGGTGTTTTAAATGGTAAAATAGCCAGGTTAAACCGATTTGAAATAGGAGGTAGATCTTGGGAAGATATTATTGCGACATTTCCAGAAGAAGACCATGTATTGGATAGCATAAAAAGCACTTCTGCATTTCGAAATGGATCAATAGGAGGTGAAATTCTGAGTCGATTCAAAGTAATTTTTAATTTTCCTCAGGAAAAGATATATCTTAAAAAAGGGCGTTCCTTTAAAAAAAATTTTACCTACAACCTAAGCGGGTTAGTGGTAAAGGCTAAAGGAAGTGATCTGGTGAACTATGAAATCGTTGCTGTCCGCGATAAGTCTCCTGGTAAGGCGGCAGGATTCAAAAAAGGGGATCGAATTCTCTCAATTAATAGTATAAGTGCTAAAGATATGACTCTTTCGAATATCATTTCATATTTGAATTCAAAAGAGAACAAACGTCTTAGAATTCGTGTGAGACGTGGTGATGATTTTTATACCAACTCGTTCCGGCTTGTCAAGCAAATTTGACCTATGAACCGATAAGAAAGTTTCGAGGTCAAGTATTCCTTAGGGATGAGTAATTATATATATTAAGCATGCAATTATTAAAATTTCGCCGAACGATAGTTGCGCTGAATTGTTGGATCAAATACAAATCTTTTTAGATGAAGCGGATTATTGTGATTGGGGGAGGGCTGGCAGGACTTGTATCATCTATCCTTCTAGGCAGAGCAGGTTTCAAAGTAAAACTGATCGAAAGAAAGCGGTATCCGTTTCATCGTGTTTGCGGAGAATACATCTCTAATGAGGTAAAACCTTTTTTAAGTAAAAATGGCCTGTTTCCCGTTAACATTGAACCCGCGGAGATACGTAAATTTCAATTAACTTCTATTAATGGGAAAAGTGCAATGCTACCCCTAGACCTCGGTGGTTTTGGAATAAGCCGTTATTTTTTAGATAGTTATCTAGCCGATAAATTAGTAGAAGTTGGGGTCGATTTAGTTCATGAGAGAGCAATTAACGTTGATTTTGATCAAGGTCTATTTTCAATTAGGACCAATCAAAACGAATATGAAGCGGATATTGTGTTGGGCTCATTTGGAAAAAGATCCGTTTTGGATAAAAACCTAAACCGGGATTTCTTTAGAAGGAGGTCTCCCTATATCGGAGTAAAGTACCATATTCGATATGGGGATCATGACGAGGAGACCGTTGCTCTACATAATTTTAGCGGGGGTTATTGCGGAATAAACCGGGTTGAGAATGACATTTATAACCTATGCTACCTGGGCGAGAGAAAAAATTTAAAGCTAGAAGGTTCTATAGAGGCGATGGAACAAAACATCCTTATGAAGAATCCTTTTCTGAATAAGGTCTTTACAGAGGCTCATTTTGTTTTTGATAAGCCAGAGGTGATCAATGAGATCTCTTTTGAGACAAAGCGACCTGTAGAGCAACATATATTAATGTGCGGAGATGCAGCTGGTATGATCACTCCCTTATGTGGAAACGGCATGGCTATTGCCATTCATTCGGCAAAAATTGCTACGGAAGCTATCATTGATCACGTTTCAGGAAAGACCTTTGATCGAGATGCTTTAGAAGCGGATTATAGTAATCGATGGAATTCAATGTTTAGAAGGAGATTATATATTGGCAGGAAAATCCAGCGTTTGTTTGGAGCACCATGGTTATCAGAAACGGCAGTTGCTATCTGCAACAATGTGAAACCCGTGGCGAATTATTTAATGAGTAAAACTCATGGTCAGGTATTTTTATAATGGTTTCTTTCAGATCATACCTTTTACAATTTACTAAGGTCTCTGAGGACTCGCTCCAGGCTCTATTGGATTTGTTTCGGCCCATAACTTGTAAAAAAGGGGAGCTCTATGCAAGGTCGGGGCAAACGGCTAAGAAGCTGGCCTTTGTAGAAACCGGATTACTACGGGCTTATTATCAAAGTCCTGAAGGAGAGCAGTTCAATAAAATATTCTTTTCCAATCCGGCCATTGTAGGTGCCTATACCTCGTTGATCACCAAGGAGAAAAACCAGATCAATATTGAATGTTTAACAGATTGTGAAATGGTAGAAGCTGACTTTCAAAAAATCTTAGATCTTTATGAAGAGCATCCAATGATCGAAAGACTGAACCGTACCATAGCTGAGGATTTTTTTGTACAAAAAGAGAAACGGGAGATATCTCTTGTAATGAATGATGCTTCTGAAAGATACGCTCTTTTTCAGCTTGAACATCCAGGCTTGGAAAATCAAATAGCTCAATATCACATTGCTTCTTACTTAGGTATTACGCCGACTCAGCTCAGTAGAATCCGAGCTAAAAAAGAGTAGGTCATTTCTTTACATATGTAAATGCTCAACTTTGCGGTATATCTCAACTTTGGCTTCGTAATCAAACGTCAATACCTATGAACGAGATTAAAAAAGAAAACAAAGAGAAGAATTCAGAAGTAAAACTGAAGATCGCTAAACCATCTAATGCCTTTGTTGGGGTTTCCTGGTTAACCTTGATAACTGGAGTAACCGCTTTTTTCATTGGGCTATGGAATGCGGGGATGCTTTTAAGCGAAAAGGGCTATTATTTTACGATAATGATTTTTGGATTATTTTCAGTGGTGTCTGTGCAAAAAAGTGTAAGAGACAAGCTGGAAGGAATCCCCGTCACTGATATATATTATGGTTTGAGCTGGTTTTCAACCATAACGTCCGTCGTATTGCTCATAATTGGATTATGGAATGCCGAACTCACTTTAAGTGAAAAAGGGTTTTATGCCATGTCTTTTATTCTTAGTATGTTTTCGGCTATAGCCGTTCAGAAAAATACAAGAGATGCTCTCCTAGCCGAAAAACCCTAAGTCACCGGTTAACAAAAAATGAAAGATTCTTTATTTACTCTAACTAGTCGTCCCTTAAAAAGTACTTTTGAGTGTATAGATTTTGATTGGGGAATGATATAGGTTGTAGAAGTGATCCAAGAATTGGCGCCATTTTTTTAGCCGTTCCTTGTAGGTGACCATCCACTTTCTAAAGTTAAAGGCA
>JBCCLN010000212.1:0-7374 GCA_039026865.1 Bacteroidota bacterium
GTTTACTGGTCGTAAATGAGGCTTTTGAAATTTTGAGTAACGAAGAGTTGGGCCAAAAGGCAGGTTTTTCAAAGGATGCTAATATTCATACGGAATAATTTTTGATTCCTCAAATTTGAGGAACGATTTTGTCATCTCATTAGAAATCAATTATATCTTATTCAACGTGTTACCTCATCTCAATGAATAACACCCGAATTTTTCGGGTTAATTATGGGTTTAACTGAAAAATTCAGGTGTTATTTGGGTATAAATGAGGCTTTTAAAATTTTGAGTAACCAGGAGTTAAGACAAAAGGCGGGTTTTTCAGTGGATTCTATTCAACTACTGTGAGTTACTTATTTTGAATCAAACCGCCACTATTTGTGGTGAATGATGCGGGTTGAGTAAGCTTTTTATCCTACCAAAAGCTCTTTAAACTCCTCATAATCTGCTTCCATTTTTATTGAATGCTTTTTTTTCTTTAGCAAATCTGCGGCAAAATCAGGAATGGTTAATTGAGTGCTTAATGCCTCATTCATCGTAGGTAGGAACTTGCAATAGTGAGCGGTTCCCAAGAATAGTCCTTCCCTCCTATTTTGCTTTAGTCCCTCAAATGCAATCGCACTATGTGGGTCTAATAGATAGTTGTTCTCAATATAGCATTGTTTCAAGGCTTCTTTGATTTTTTCATCTGCTAAAGAAAATGGAGTAAGTTTTTCGGTTATTTCTTCATAGCTACTTCCAAATAAAGCCAGTAACCGCTTGAAATTACTGGGATCTGATACATCCATAGCATTGGCGATAGTTGGCATTGTTGGTTCTGGTTGATAGTCTCCGGACACCAAATACCTAGGCACAACATCATTTGCATTACTGGCGGCAACAAATTGAGCAATCGGTACACCCATCTTCATAGCTAATACCCCAGAAGTCAGATTGCCGTAATTGCCGCTAGGAACAGAAATCATAATGTCTTTCATACCTTTTTGTAAGGGCACATAATAAAATAACGATTGCGGTAGCCAACGAGCAATATTGATGGAGTTAGCAGAGGATAATTGTAGCTTATGATTCAATTCTCTATCTCCAAACGCTTGTTTTACCAGCTTTTGGCAATCGTCGAAGTTGCCCTTTATTTCCAGAGCTGTGATATTTTGCCCAAGAGTAGTCAGTTGTTTTTCCTGTAGTTTGCTCACTTTTCCTTGGGGATAAAGAATGACCACATTTACTCCTTCTACACCTAAAAAACCATTCGCTACCGCACCGCCCGTATCTCCGGATGTTGCCACTAGAACCGTCGTTTCTTTGTTGTCACTCGTATTGAAATGAGCGAGGCACTCTGCAAGGAACATTGCGCCAATGTCCTTAAATGCAAACGTAGGACCATGAAACAACTCTAAACAACAAATACTACTGGTTACCTCTTTTATTGGTATTGGAAAATTGAAAACCTTCGCAGTAATCTCAGCAACTTTCAATTTATCGATATCGTCATCACAGAAAAGAGCTAATACTCGCTCGGCTATCTGAGCTAGTTCTAAAGAAGGAATTGCGTCTAAAAATTCTTGCTCAAGCAGGGGAATTTTTTCAGGGAAAAATAGTCCTCCATCCCTCGGAAGGTTTGCTAAAACAGCCTCCCGAAAAGAGATTAAAGATCCATTACCTGTGGTACTTTTATATTTCATCTTCCATCAATCGGCAACCCTGATTACTCATTTTACTTTCAAAGAAATCACAAGTTATATTTTGCTCGTCATTTATCTTTTGAATGTCATAACGGCTTTTTTTCATTTCGGTCTTGTTTGTAAAAAGCATGAATACGCTAGGTCCTGAGCCCGATATATTGAAACCTACGCAGCCGTGTTCATTTGCGATAGCTTTCATCTTATCATAGCCGGGTATCAATGATTTCCTAACCGGCTCAGCAATAAAGTCTTCAATAGAATTGGCTAGTCGGTTCCAGTCCTTGATATGCAAAGCGTGTATGAGGCTGGCCAGATTCCCCCACTGATTACGGGCAACTGGAATACCGATTTGTTTTGGTAGTATCCCTTTTGCTTCAAGGGTCTTTATTTCAACATTAGGCCTGGCGATAAGCACCTCCAATTCTCCGGCAATTGGAACAGAAAAATAATCCAATGGATCATAACTTCTCATACAGATGCATCCACCCAATAATGCAGGGGCAACATTATCCGCATGATAACTTTTTGATGCAAAAGCCTCTCCTTCCAAAGCAAAGGGAAGCAAGGCGGCGGTGCTCAAGGGTTTTGGCAACAGTTGATTCACTGCATATACTGCGCCTGCAGCGCTGGAGGCGCTTGAACCTAATCCACTACTTGGCAAAAAATGTTTTTTAATTCGAAAATCGAAACCCATCTTTATTCTTTGATGATCCAGCAAAGCCTTAGCCGCAATAGTTGAAACATTCTCATGGGCCTTTGTAGGCAAATTAGCCCCCTCAATCTTGGATATGGTTAACAGTTCATCGTCTCTTCTAGTCACCATGATTTCTTCATAGATACCCTCTAACGCAAATCCAATGGTATCATATCCACAACCAATATTAGCTACCGTGGCAGGTGCCAAGACTTTCGCAGTTTTTTTCATTTATATTAATATCATTCAAATAAGCTAGTTGAGATGTAAGGTTAACCTTCCAAAATCCACTTTGCTTCAGTAATTAAATAAGTGCATTCTATCCTTCACGATTCCGGCTGTGCCATTCTCAAGACATCTGCGAAAACACCAGAGGCCGTTACCTCAGCCCCTGCCCCTGCCCCTTTTATTACTAATGGTTGTTCTTTATATCGATCTGTGTAGAAGAGCACAATATTGTCTTTTCCTTCCAAATTATAAAAGGGGTGATCCGAAGCAATTTCCATCAGTTTAATGATTGCTCCTCCATCCTCGTATTTGGCCACAACTTTTAAGCGGGCCCCTTTATGGTTAGCTTTTTGAAATACCTCCTTGAAGTAGGGCTCTTCTGCCAAAACTTTTCCGTAAAAGTCATCTATGCTTTTGGTATCAATGCATGAATCTGGCATAAATGGCTCCAGGGTGATTCCATCCATCTCAAAGCGATAACCGCTTTCCCTGATCAAGATTAGTAGTTTTCTTTTCACATCTTCTCCTGAGAGATCTAGCCTTGGATCCGGCTCGGTGTATCCTTCTGCCCTAGCTCTCTTTATTATTTCTACAAATGGTTCTGAGCCATTATATTCATTGAAAAGGAAGTTGAGCGTTCCTGACAACACTGCCTCAATGTGATGTACCCGATCCCCACTTCTCACAATATCACTTAGCGTTGATAAAATAGGTAAGCCTGCACATACATTTGTTTCAATTAAGAACCGACTACCATATTTCCTGGCAGTAGTTTTTATTTCTTGATATTTATCATATAGTTCCGTTGCTGCAATCTTATTTGGTGAAACCACAGAAATGGATTTTTGAAGTATTTTTAAGTAGAGATCAGAAATCTCCTTTGAAGCGGTGATGTCTAGAAAAATACTATTTCTGTAGTTAAACTCGATCATCTTTTCCCTAAAGTCAACCGATGAGAAAGTTTCACCATTTTCGAGTTTGCCTTTCCACTGGCTGAGCCTAATACCATCCTCATCAAAAGCCATCTTTTTTGAGTTAGCCACACCAATAATTTTGATGTTGATCAAGTGGTCTTTTTTTAAAATGGAGAACTGAGATTGTAACTGTGCAATAAAAGCCTTTCCCACATTTCCTACCCCTATGATGAATAAATTGATGCGTTTCGCTTCGAACAAGAAAAATGCTTCATGTAAGATATTGAGAGACTTGCTTAAGTCCTCCTTCTTGATCACCGCAGAGATATTACGTTCAGAGGAGCCTTGAGAAATTGCTTTAATGCTCACACCATTTCTACCTAGCACATGAAACATACTGCCACTGATACCTACTTGATTTTTCATATTAGTCCCAACTAATGCAAGAATGGAGAGATCCCGCTCTATGGTTATAGGATCAATCAGGTTCTTCTCAATGTACTCTTTAAAAGAAAGGTTGAGTTCTCGATGGGCAATTTCTGCATCTTCTACCGTCATTGCAATCGTCATGGTGTGCTCCGCATTAGACTGTGTGACAAACTCCACCCCTAACTTATGATCAGAAAGTATCGAAAAAAATTCTTTCGTGAACTTTGGAATACTTAGTAATCCTGTACCTGATAAAGTAATAAGTGAAATATCTTTTAAACTGGTGATGCCCGTGACGATCTGATCATTATTTGCGTCCTTCGATACGAGGGTTCCATCCTGAACTACATCAAACGTATTCTTGATCCGAATCGGGATGTTTTTTTTGAAACATGGCTTCAAACTTGGGGGATACAGAACTTTTGCCCCGAAATGGGATAATTCAATCGCTTCTTCGTAAGATATTTCTTTAATAATCTTTGCATTTTTCACGATTTTAGGGTCGGCGGTCATCAGGCCATCTACATCTGTCCATATCTCAAGAACTTTACTATTTAGCGCCCCGGCTATTATCGCGGCCGTGTAGTCCGAGCCTCCTCTGCCCAATGTGGTTGTTTCTCCCCCCGCTGTTGAGGAAATAAAACCTGGGAAAATATTCACTTTATTGAAACTCCTCGCCACATCTTGCAGCAGATTATTCGTCATCTCGAAATCAACTTCCGCACCACCAAATGTAGTGTCTGTTTTGATGTGATCCCTGGAGTCATACAGCTTCACGTCTACACCTTCTTTTTCAAGGAATGAAAATATGATATTGGATGAAAGAAGCTCACCTGTGCTAAGGATAAAATCCAAGCTCTTATTGGTCAACTCCTTTAGCAAGTAAACCCCATCGCAAACCCTCCGAAGCTGTTTAAAGATTCCTTCTACCCTTTTGTGATGAGAACTACCTACTAAAGCAGAAAGCAACTGGGTATGCTTAGCGTAAAGCTCATCGTATAGATGTAAATAGTGGGTATCTCCCTCACTTGCAAGCTCAGCCATTCTTACTAGTCCATTGGTTGTTTTTCCAATCGCGGAAACCACCATTGCTACTTGACCATCATTAGAAAAAATAACATCTTTTGCCTTAATAATTGACTCTTTACTACCAAGGGATGTGCCCCCAAATTTTAAAACTTTCATACACTTTGACCACAAAAAACGCCATCCTTAAATCTAAGAATGGCGTTTTGTGTTTTTATTTCTTTTTGCACTAATCGCCACTCTTTATACCCCTCTCTGGTGATTGTGGGGATGGTAGCGTGGCAATGGTACTGGTTGTTTTCATTAGCTGTCAAAAGTAAGCTTACCTTCCATTAATCAAAACCTTTGATCGAATTAATTCTCAATTCTATCAAATAGGTATTTTAGCAAAATGAAGAGAAAAGCGATAGCGCAAATAGCTTTTGAAATTGTTTCTATGGTGTTTGCTGCAATACCTGCCCTAAAGCTCAACTCATTCAAACAAAAATTTAGATCCATACCCCTAACCTAACTGATTCAAAAAATTTATGACCTATCTCATTATTACTATTGGCTACATTGGAATACTTGCTGGAATTATTATCTATAAAAGTAGAAGCATCAAAAGCGAAGAAGACTTTGTGGTAGCAGGAAGGAACGTGCCTGTTTACCTGCTGATAGGGACGCTGGTAACCACCTGGATAGGTTCAGGAAGCCTCTTTGGTACGGCGGGGCTTACATTCCAGGTAGGTTTTTCCGAACTGTGGTTCTCATTAGGTGCATGGATTGGAATTTTAGCTGTTTATTTTATCGCAGCCAGAGTAAGAAGAATCTCTCAATATACACTCACTGACATACTTGAAAAACGCTATTCGCCTTTTGCAAGGCTACTGGGCACCATCACCATTATCGTCGCGTACTTAATTATTGCCGGCTATCAGTTCAAAGGAGGGGGTCGGTTTTTGTCCATTCTCACAGAAGGGGGTATTTCAATAGAGCAAGGAACGTTAATAACCTTCTTGATTATTATTGTGTTTACAGCGCTTGCTGGAATGGTTTCCATTGTTTCTATAGATATATTCAATGGAATTATCATGATTATAGCGATCATTTTGGCTGTTCCTTTTGCCATTTCAGGTTTCGGTGGTTGGAGCAATATCGTGAGCACAATTAACGAAGTAAGCCCTGATCACCTTTCTATTTTTGAAGGCCACGAGCCACTGTGGTATGTCGGTATCATGCTCCCTACACTAATACTAATGTTAAGTGAGAGTAGTGTTTACCAAAAATTCTCCTCAGCTAAAGACGCCACATCAGCGCGTCAGGCGGTAATGGGTATGTTCATCGGTGTGGTAGGAATTGAGTTTCTAATGTGTCTTTTAGCGGTAGTAGGATTTGCCATATATGCTGATGATCCACGCTTTTTCCTTGCAGATGGAACAATCAACGCTGCAATGTCTGAAGAAATAATTCTGCGCATAGGATTTGAGCAACTACCCACTCTCATAGGATCTTTGTTATTTGCGGGCGGAGCAGCAATTATCCTCTCGACGGGAAATACCTTTTTAATGGTGACCTCCACAAATGTGTCCAGAGATATCATTGAAAAGTACTTTATGAAAAACTCTTCTAATAAACTCAAACTGATCATCCAGCGATCTTCCATCATTATTCTTGGTTTTATCGCTTACTTGATCATGACACAGTTCGAAGAGATTTTGGAAATGGCTCTTATTTCCTACACCATGATTGGCGCAGCTTTAGCTCCTCCCCTCCTTGCCACTTTTTTCTGGAAAAGGGTTACTCAACAAGGTGGTGTAGCCTCCATTCTCGCCGGCATGCTCACCGTAGTTATCATAGAAGTATTAAACAGGGTTTATGAAACAAGTGAGTTAGATATTGGAATTATGCAATTTCCTTTTGATTCTCAGATGATAGCCATACCTGCTCTGATCGCCTCTATTCTTGCGTTGGTCATGGTAAGCTTACTTACCAAGCCAACTTCTAAAGAAGTTGTAGATCCTTTTTTTGAGAAAGTTTAAGAAGAAAGCATCAAAAACTAGTCAAGGCTACCTCGCTGATTCAGAAGCCTTACCGGGTTGACACAGGAGAGTTTACCGGACCAGTTCCAAGAGATAAGTTTAGGGCACCTCTAAAAACTTAGTTCAAGAATTTGAGGTAACGTTTTTTTCGGAGACAAGACGTCAAAAACGGAGTTTATCAGCGTTAACCCGAAAAATTCGGGTGTTATTCACTGAGATGAGGTAACGCGTTGAATATGAGGTAATTGATTTTGAATGAGATGACAAAATCGTTCCTCAAATTTGAGGAATCAAAAATTATTCCGTATGAATATTAGCATCCTTTGAAAAACCTGCCTTTTGGCCCAACTCTTCGTTACTCAAAATTTCAAAAGCCTCATTTACGACCAGTAAAC
>JBCCLN010000213.1:0-7330 GCA_039026865.1 Bacteroidota bacterium
CTGTTGGATCCCTACAACCAGTAATTGGAATTGAAGGATTGAATACCGTAATTAAAGGAAGAGAAAACCACGAGATCAAAATAGAAACTAGCGGCGATGGTGAAGTTCACCTAATTGGAAATAGAATTGGGTTAGGAACGAACAATCCAGAAAAAGAACTTGGTGTTGTAGGCAATATTGCATTACAAAGCTATAATTCATTTTTGTATGCAAGACTTGCTCAACCTGTTGGATCCCTACAACCAGTAATTGGAATTGAAGGATTGAATACCGTAATTAAAGGAAGAGAAAACCACGAGATCAAAATAGAAACTAGCGGTGATGGTGAGGTGCATATTCTTGCTAACAAAGTTGGAATTGCGACAACAACAATAGGAAGTCACAGACTAGCGGTCGAAGGGTCAATCGGAGCAAGGGAGATAAAAGTTGAAATGACTAAGTGGGAAGACAGAGTATTTAGTGATAGTTATGAACTAAGAACACTCTCGGAAGTGGAAGATTACATTTCTGAATACAAACACCTTCCCGAAATTCCAAGTGAAGCAGAAGTAATCGAGAACGGGATTAATTTGGGGGATATGAACGCCAAACTACTCCAGAAGATAGAGGAACTAACGCTTTACCTTATTGAACAAAATGAGGAAATCAAAGAACTAAAAGAAAAAGTGCAACGCCTTGAAAATGAATAAAAGATTAAAGGACTATCACACTTAATTAAACAACTCTACAATGAAGAATTTAATTATTCTCATGTTGTTTTTTGTCCTTTAGTGTATTCCAAGAGGTCAAATCTCAAACCTTCTGCTTCGCTCCAACGGACTCAGAAGAATTCAGAGTTTGATCTTACATCTCTAAAGTTTGTTAATGTAGCTGAATCTTATTGTCTAAGAATTATGTCCATATGATTCGTCGAAGTGGTGGAACTGGAGGACAACCTCGAAGCACTAAATTTTTTAGATATTGGATTAATCCTCACAATATTTATTTCCACTAGGATGGATTAATCGACTATGTTGATGACAACAGCTACTATAGTTCTCCAAGTACTGCTATTTATTTTCGATTAATGTAAGCGCCATTTTGTTGATGATACTAAAGTTCTTCACACTATGTCCCTTTCGTTTTCTATGCGCCAATGCGCACGAATGTTTGCATTGAAGACTCACGCTTTTTCTTTTTACGGCTGATGTAATACCGGGTTGAGGTGGTGGTTTTGCCGGTTGGTTTCTCGGTTCTATGAGCTTTTGTTACTCAAAATTTCAATTGTTTACCCTAATCCGTCTAATGGTAAAGCAAAATATTAGTTGATTATTTTAAAGGGAGAGAATACCATGCTACCATTTACTAATAATGAAGGTCAGTTGATTAAGGTTGGGAATATGGTGCTAAGAAATCTGAAGTTAACCTATACGATCTTGAAGAAGACATTTATCTCCTCATAGTGTATAATCTTAATATAGTGATTGGTACAATTAGAATCGTACGTCAAAATTGAAAATTGATCTGAACGTGAAAATGTTAATGTTTGTAATATCAGTAATGGTTATTTCTTGTGATGAAAATTCGCTTCAAACTCAAGATGAACCAATTTATGGAAAATGGAATTTAATTAAATAATAGCACGTTTTTCTCCAATAGAAATGTTTTCAGAAGGCCAAATAGTATGGGAATTGAATCCTATGGAAACAATTGCTGGTAAACATTAACACTGAGTTGAATGAATCAAGCAACATAACCTTGAAAGAAAACGGAGATATGACTTTGAGTTTATTTAAGAAAATATTACTAAAATTGATAATGAGGAGTACAATTTTTTTGATAAAAAGAAATTGATCTTTTCCTTTCAAGAAATAGCTAATAGGCCGAGAATGGAGTTCATGAACACGAATTAAAACTGCTTAGAATAATAGCAGCAATATTTACCTTAAATAATTGATACATGCAAAAGATAGGTGTTTACAGTGTAAAACCTTACGACAAAAAATTTTTGCTGGAAGCAGGTAAGGGTCACAACCTGGAATTTCATTTTTTTGAGGATTCTCTTTCAGAAGACATGGCAAGCTTTATTAGAGGTTTTGAGATCATCTGTTTGTTTGTCAATGATAAGGTTAGTCAACCGGTGATCGAAAAGCTAGCCTTGCAAAATGTAAGGCTTATTGCGTTACGCTGTGCTGGCTTTAACAATGTAGATATGAAGGCAGCTGCCCAACAGGGTATCAAGGTAGTGCGAGTACCTGCCTACTCTCCCTATGCCGTTGCTGAGCATACACTAGCTATGATATTGACATTAAACAGGAAAACGCACCGGGCCTTTAATCGTGTGAGAGAGAATAACTTTTCCTTAAATGGCCTAATGGGTTTTGACCTAAATGGAAAAACGGTTGGAGTGATCGGGACGGGCAAAATAGGACAAATATTTTGTAAGATCATGCTGGGTCTAAATTGCCAAGTCATTGCCTTTGACCCTTTTCCTAATAAGGAAATGCAGACCCTTGGCGTTAAATACCATGCTCTTGAGGAAATTTTCAGGCAGTCTGATATTTTATCTTTGCAATGCCCTCTAACGGATGAGACACAGCATTTGATCAATGATGATTCAATAAGCAAGATGAAAGATGGTGTGATGCTCATCAATACCAGCAGGGGAGGACTTATCGATACTGAAGCGCTGATAAGAAGTTTGAAATCTCAGAAAATTGGTTTTCTGGGTATAGATGTATACGAACAAGAAGAGAACCTATTTTTTAATGACCTGAGTGACCAAATTATCCAAGATGATTTGATAATGAGACTAATCACCTTTCCCAATGTCTTGATCACATCACATCAAGCTTTTTTCACTGAAAATGCACTGAGAAACATTGCGGAAACGACCGTAATGAATATCAACCAGTTCTTGGCAGGAGGCAAACTAGACAATGAAGTAAAGGCAGATAACATCTAAGTGTAATGCTTTCCTATGATGGATATGCTGTTTTCTGGTCTTTCATTGATGCCTATTGTCCTACTCTTGGCGGTAAGCCTGCTCCGAGGAGTTAAAGCAGGTGTCTATTCTGGCCTGGCGGTTACGATAGTACTTTTCTTTGTTTGGGATAGCCAATGGAGGGCATTGCCTGCGGCCCTGGTCGCCGCCTTCATAGATACCATTTCCATACTCATGATTGTATTTGGCGCATTATTCCTTCATCAAAATATGGAACAAATTGGGTTTATTGATCGAATCAAACATTCGCTCAAAGGCATCCATGATGATACAGGGTTTCAATTCTACTTCTTAGCTTTTTTCCTGACGGCTTTTTTTGAGAGCGTTGCAGGTTTTGGTACTCCAGGAGCAATTGTTCCTCTTCTTCTCATCTCTATGGGATTTCCACCTGTTTTGTCCATTGTGATCGTGTTACTTGTTGATGGCCTCTTTGCTATTACCGGTGCGATAGGCACACCTGTGACCATAGGATTAGAACGCACATTAAATTTAACACTCCATCAGGTGAAACACATCTATTTGTATGCGTCGTGCTTCATGGTGATTTCTGGTTGTATGGTGCTTTTTTTTATTCAACGTTTCGTAAACCATGAACTTCCTAAAGCCAGTAATAACAGCTGGAAATTGTTTTTTAGCCTTGCAGTGCCATTTATTTGCTTATCCTTTTTTCTTCAAGAGCTTACAGGCGTAGTCGCCTCCACATTGATGGGCATCTTTTCTTACTTTTTCCTCTTTAAAAACAGAAAGATAGAATGGATGCCTTGGATTCCTTATGCTGTCCTCTTTATGTTGCTTCTATTACCAAAGCTATTTACTCCACTTGCATCTTTCATTTCGTGGGAATGGTCTTTCAACGAGCTATTTAACTCCTCTGTGAGTGCTTCTTTTCAGCCGCTAACGTCTCCGTTAGTTCCTTTCATTGTTGCTTCCTTTTTTGCAATTTACCTTAGTAAAAACTTTACGATCAGCCTAAAACCGGTAATAAATAAAACATTGGCGGTTTTTTTAATTTTATTTCCTTCATTGGCTATCACACAGCTCATGCTTTCTAGTGGTACCAGTATGCCTTCTATGGTAGAAACCATGTCCATCCTTTTTGCTAAGGCAGGTACGGTGTATCCCCTCCTAAGTCCTTTCATTGGAGTAATAGGTACGTTTATCACCGGAAGCACTACGGTTTCTAACATCATCTTTGGACCGGTTCAGTTTAGTGCTGCAGAAAATCTTATGCTACCTCAGGAAGTAATACTTGCCATGCAGCTTAATGGAGCCTCGCTGGGAAATGCTGTATGCCTCTTAAACATCATTGCAGCTGCCGCTGTTGCTAATGTGAAAAATTATACATCTATTCTTAAAAAGAATATTTTGCCAATTGTATTGGCTTCTCTTTTAACCTCAGTTGGTGGAATATTTCTTTTAACCATCTTTTGACCGAACCAGCAGACTACAGCCCTTTACAACAAATGAATACTAAAATGGAATATTGAAAAATTAATTTTGACTTTCAGAAAAAGTTAACCATTAAGCAGTATACGAAAGTTTAAAGGTTAAAAAGTTGTATTTCTTACTCGCCTTTCAACTTAGCTAATCGTTTTTTACCGGAAATACTTTTTCGGACTAGTCCCCAGGAAATAGTTGAAATCTTTGATTAAATGCGATTGGTCATAATATCCACACTGATAGGTAATCTCGGTTAAGTTCATTTCTTTGTTATCCCAATAGGTATTTATGAAATGATTCAGTTTTTCAATTTTACAAAACTCTTTTGGCGTTAAGCCAATATCTTTCATAAATCGCTGTTCAAGGGTTGATTTACTAATATTTAATTTGGTATATATATCCCTTATTAGAATAGACCCAAAAGAAACTTGAATTAAATCCATCGCATCAACAATAACGGCATTTTGTTCTACACAACTCAAATTGAAACTTTCCTCAAGCAAATCATTTATTTGGAATACATCAAAATCTCTAACAGAAGTTGTTAGTATATCTATGGTACTATCAGCAAGATCAACCTGATAAATACCATTTGATAGTTCGTTCAAGTCTTTTACTATTTTTTTTGTATAACCAGGACGACATTTAATTAATAAATAGCTAGAACTTCCAAACAGCTTCATAGCCCTACCTCGTGGACGAATAAAATACCCTCCCTTTTTATCTAAAGGAGTCCTACGCATCGTACCTAGCATCTGCACCTCCATTGTTCCATTAAGCGGGACTAATATTTCGGCAAAGTTATCGGGAGCTATAAGACTTTCTCGTAGAAGGTTATGAACGGATACATCATTAGTTATAGAAGTTCTTTCTGTAAACAGGTCATTGAGTGTATACATTTTGGCGATATTCTTTTATCTCCAAAACGGGTCACAATGGCTAGGACTTGTTGATTATTAGGCGTGTACGTAAAGTTTCGTGATTCTTAACGTTAAGAATCGTGTTTTTTTACTCTATGGTAGAAAAGAAGTAGGGATTTTAGCTTTTGACTTGTTTCAATTTTTTGAATTGAGAAGGAGACATTCCTACGTGACTTTTAAATGAATTGTAAAAAGAAACCTTATTAGAAAATCCGGATTCTTCTGCTATTGCCTCGATAGTATAAAAGTCATATTTCCCTCCACTTAATAATTCTTTTGAATGTTCCACTCGAAAAGCGTTGATGAATTTATTAAAATTTCCTGCCCCGTATAGATTGATCGCTTTAGACACTAAACGCTCATTTGACCCAAGCTCTATTGCCAGATCAGACACTTTTAAGCTCTTATTTAGAAAAAATTGTTGATCATTTAACAGCTCAATTACTTTTTTGTAGATAATCTTAAGTTCTTCCTCATCCATATTTTTTTTCCCCGAATGTCCCAATGGTGGTTTTTTATAAAACCATATTAATAGCACACCTAGCGCTGAGAGTCCGAGAGCGATCATAATCCAGTTCACGTTGAGTCGTCTTATATTAAAAACAAATTGTAAAGCTAAATACCCTCATCCGAGGGAAAAATCTTCTTTTTTACAGGTTCCAGGTTTCAATCTTTTTTACAATTTTCAAAAAGCTTCAAATAATAATCTTGTTATCCTCTTCATACTTTAAAAAAGAGGGGCCATGGTATTGACTATGCCCCTCTTTGCTTTTAAAGATTAAAATTTTTAGGGACATCTCAATTGATTTCTGCAAACGATCCTTATTAAGCTAACGTTGATTTAATGGTTACTTCAAATAAGCCTATAAGTGATGGAGAAAAAACACAACAATTGGGTTAATTTAAAAAATATTATCCATTACGCTTTTGATGATATATGGAAAAGCACATGGCATTTCCTTTTGAAAAGACAGAACAGATTTAAGCATCATCGCATGCATCATGATGACTAAAAAATTTCACTCTTCCCTTACGCCCAAGATTAGATTGACTTTTATCTCAGTAAAGCAATAATCTTAAATTTCTTGAACCAAAGTTTGCGTAAAAGACGAAAGACTATCTTTAGATTAAAACATTAATAGCTTGATTAACAAAAACACCCTTGCTTCTGCTAAGTTGGTCTTACCTTGATAATTTTTCTTTAATTCTAGCGGCTTTTCCTTTCCTACCCCTCAGGTAATAGAGTTTTGCTCTTCTGACTTTCCCTTTTCTTAGCACTTCTATTTTTTCGATGTTTGGTGTGAGAATAGGGAAAATCCGCTCTACTGCGATATCTCCTGAAACTTTCCTCACGGTGAATGACTCTCCATTGGTGCTTTTGTTGTTGATCATCATCACGGTTCCTCGAAACTGCTGGATACGCTCCTTATTTCCTTCCTTGATTTTATAATGAACATTGATCGTGTCGCCTGGATTAAACGAGGGATGTTTTGCCCTTACTTCTTTATACTCTTCTTCAACGATTTTTAATAATTCTGAGCTCATGTTTATGATATAATAAAATTTTCAAGAAAAACGCAAACTTAGAGAACATGATTTGGAAAACCAGAAATTGAGCTAAATATCTATTTTAGTTAAGTAGGAAATGATTATTTCAAGATTCGTGATCCTGAATCTTGCGGAGGCTAAAGTGGGGAATGTTCTAAAATATTTTCGCCTATTATTCATTTATTTTTGGCCCATCTAGTTCGCATCTTTGAAAGTTGTTTGAATTTTATCTTTGATTTCAATCAATTTAAAAATTTCGACTCCGATAACCCGCATTATTCACCACAAATAATGGCGAGTTGATTCAAGTAATTGATTTACGGCAGTTTAATATTTATAATGAATGATTTTTAATTCCTCAAATTTGGGGAACGATTTTGTCATCCATTCAAAATCAGTTACCTTATATTCAACGCGTTACATCATCTCAATGAATAAC
>JBCCLN010000214.1:0-7236 GCA_039026865.1 Bacteroidota bacterium
CAATAAGGGATATTAGCCTGCCTGGTCGGCAGACAGGCTCAGTTGCCTGCCCGCCAGAGTGAATGGAGTGTTAGCTCAGTTGGTTTAGAGCACCGCCTTGACAGGGCGGGGGTCGTTGGTTCGAATCCAATACACTCCACAAACAAAAGCCGCCTATGGGTGGCTTTTGTCGTTTAAGGATGGAGTAAAGCTCTGCTTTAACGAAATCCGAAAAACGATAAAAGGTGCTTTCGATAGAAAGGGCTTTTGTTTGAAACACCCCCTAATGGATCACCGCAGGTAATCCAATACACTCCACACGGCAGGCGGGGTTTAGTCTTTCGGCCTGCCATGCTTTCCGGTTTTATAATACTTCACTTTAAAATCCGAGACCTCGTCTTTTAGTTTCTTATTGGCATTTTCCAGCAACTCGTTTTGGGTTTTCATGATCCTGAGTAGGTCATGTACAGCATCCAGGTTTTCCAGTTGTGTGAATACAATTTCTTCTAGATCTGCCTTAGTGTATCTTCTCATGGCTTATTTTTACGTCCTATATATAGGACAATTATAGAAAAACAAATTCATATGGCCTATATATAGGTCATAAAGTTTATCAATTTGTTTGCACTTTTGACATCCGTGAAAAGTGATCCGCAGTTTCTTAAATCTCTTGGTCAAAGAGTTCAGCAATTGAGAACCGAAAAGGGCTTTACTCAGCAGGAACTTTGTGATAAAGCAGAAATTGCACGTAGTCAGTTAACGCGACTTGAACAGGGAGATTTGAATATTACCGTATCTACCTTAAATGCTCTAGCAACTGCCATGGGTGTCACTCCAAAAATGGTATTAGATTTTTAGTATTCTTACTGCGTGAGTGATGGAAGTTGCATACTTTGTGCTTACCGCAAAATAAAACGGATAGCCTGATCTGCTCAATATCTTTTACGCTTCTACCTCACTTAGCACTCTATTTGCTTCTTGTCTAAAGCGAGAGTCTTTTAGCATTTTGTCAAATAGCTCAATGGCTTTTCTAAGCTCCGAAGAATTTTCTTGAACTGAAAGTGCATTGTACGCTCCGATCAGCACCTTAATTGGGTCATTGTCGTAGTATCTGCTGGAAGAAATATTGGGCTTATCGTATTTGCGGAAATTAGTGAGTAGCTGTATGCATTCCACGGGATGAGTTTTGGCCGACTTCAGCAGGTATTCGTAAAAGTAATGTGGCGATTTTTTAGCAGCGACGGAACGTGCGTACATGCGAAGAAATGGCAACAGTTCTTCGAACATATTTAGGGGAAGATGAAGAAAGGCATGGGAATAAGCATCAATTACTTCATCGCTATCTGAATGCAAAAATGACATTAGCTTTGCCCTACATTTCTCTTTCAGTTCAGGGGCATCAGCCATATTTTCAGCTGCACTGTGAATTATCGTTGATATTGCTTTATCACTGAATTTGACTAATTCATCCAATAATGATTCGGCATTGGGTTTTTCCTTAAACCATGCTTGCATCAAAGTATTGGCTAGACTATCGTGAGAATCTTCTATTTTGATAGCTTTTTGGAAATATGGTATTAGCCTGTCAAAATTATTCTTGAGGAGGTATTGGGATGTCCAAAATGAGTGTTTGATTATTTCTGGTTCGTTTTTGGAAACCAGTTTTAAGAAAAGGTTCAGTGTCTTTTCTTCGTTTAAGTGCATAAGCAACGCAAGCCGTGGAAGTAGCGTGACTCTTACGGCCAAGCTTGGATCATCTGCTACTTGGTTGAGGCAAGTAAAGATTTTGTTTTCATAATTTTTATTAAAGAAGGTTCTACTCAGGCGTGAAGCCGCTGCCCCTCTTACTGTGTTAATACCATCATTGAGAGGTTCATGTCTTATGGTGTTATCTGAAGGGTCAGGATAGTTTAGTGCACAGTCTATTAAGAAATCAAGGACTTCTACGTCTAATGATTTGTGTTCTAAAAAGTAGTCAATGAGCCATGTAGCGTATAGAGTATGAGCTATATCGAGGGCTGTTTTTATGTATTTCTTGTAGATTCTTTGAACTTCAATATGGTCAAATTTACTTTCAACTAATCCATTTAATCCAGTTGAAGCGTAGTCTCTAGGAACTTGAGGGTCGGAAATGATTTTTTCAATGAGCGGAAAGAAGAAATTTGGTCTGTTTTTGACTTCCTCCTGGAAGGCTCGTGAATGTTCAAATATGGAACCTCTAAATGACCCAAAATCCGGCTGGTATTCTTTGGTGTATTTTTGAAATGTCTCTTCCCAATTTTCATGCTTCATGTTGGTATAAGCATTCTTAGTAAGCGGGGGAGAAATACTGCGTACTATAGATCCTTGAGGCTTTTTGTCAAGAACATTGTCAAATTTACGCTCTAATTCTTGGCGTCTTTTTTTTAGTGCTGGCCTTTTGTCGACTTCGTTATCTGGTATTGCTTTAAGGTATATTAGTTGCGCTCGCCCATTGTATTGGAGATAGTGTTTCTTAACACCCTTTTCTTCATAGACTTTTAAATCAGGTTCGTTTCGATGCTCTAAAATTATTCTGTCTATTCGATCTTTTTGCTTAGAGTTGAGGACGGAATAGGTTTTATTTATGAGTTGTCTAACCTGATATGCCGTTCTTTCTGTGGCTTCACTAAAGCCTCCCTTTGAATGGAAAATTTTGATAAACTCGAATGATTCGTTTTTGTAATGTGTTGTGTTTACTTGTAAGCCATGAATCAATACTATGAGCATTGACATGGAGTTATGATTTCTATACTCCTTGTAGAATTCCATGAACTCAGGAGATTTCTCTTGCGCAAAGACCCTAAGTTGATCAATCAATAGATTGAGAAGAAACTCATTGGAGTATGATTGTCCCTTCTCATAGCTATACCACATGTAGATTAGGTCTCCGTATAGTTTAGTCTTGTCAATCCAACTATTGCTATCAATTAGTTTTTGTGTGACTTCTAAGGTGAAATCGAATGCCTTCTTAGGGTTTGTTTCGAAAATTTTTTTAAAAAGCTCCTGATCGACATGCTCGAAAATATCTCTTGTTGACCCGGGTTCTTTTGGTTTATCAATTTTTTGAAAACAAAGTTTTTTATACATCTCTAATACCCAATCCATTCTGTATTTAGCAGCGTTTTCTAGGATTTTGAAATAACCAAATCGGTCTTTATTAGCTTCGGCTTCATTTTCTTTAAAGAGCCAAATAGCATCTTCATTATCCCAATCCTCTAAATAGTATAGTAACCGGAAAATAAAGTCAGCTTTACCGTTGAAGTCTGGGCTTTGTCTCAGAAAATTGCACACCAATTTGCCTGACTCTGGTAATTGTCTGATGAGGGTCTGAAGACACAATTGTAGGTTTTCTTCTTGCCGGGCTTCTGGGGACTTATAGTTAATCCAACGGCTGAGTTTTTCCTTGAAAACATTTAAACTCTTGAAATCTTTTTTGAAAAGATTATCATACCAGAATCCTTTTGTCGATAGTAACTCAGTTAGCAGACCTGAATCAATCAACGTTTGAAGCCAAACTTCTCCGAAAGCAGACTCAATAAAAAGTCTTTTCATTGAAGAGGATTTAAGAACTTTGGATTGAATCAATTCGATTTCCGAATTCGTAGGTGCTGTTTCGAACCCAACCAGATTAATGACCATTAACTTTAAGTGGAATCGATATGCTCGACCAAATAGAATTGTTGAAACTGTCTTAACGTACTCTGGATGGTTATAATCCCTCAAAAATTGAAGAATCATTTTAAGGCTGGATCGGATAAATAAACCTTGATGATTTCTTTTGAGGTAAGCTATTATGGATTGATTACTATATATGAATTGTCGCGCATAGGCAAAATCGTAGAAGGTTTGATGGAAGAATTGAATTTTTCCATCTACCTGAGTTATTATTTCTACACTTTTTAAATAATCTATTTCATCAATATATTCATATTTTAGGCCAGCGTCTGAAATGAAAATTTCTTGATTTTCATGCATTTGTCGAGCCATGAGATATGCAAGTTCCTGACATTTCTCTTTGGTAGCGCTGGAGGTTTTGGGCACTTTGAGAATTCTACTTATCCAAAGTTGTTCATGCAGGTCGTGCCTTGATTTTAAAGTACTTAAATTGACCTCTTGATTATGTACTTTGCATAATACACTTAGATGATGCGGTGTTCTCAGTAATTCATAAAGCGCCTTACTCAAAGAGGCTTTGTTGATTTTTAAATGGGTGAGTATTTGATCTACTTGCCCAACATTAAGCAAACTCAGATTGAAGACTTTTTGATTTCTGTAAAACTTTAGTTCGCTGTCATAATTCAAATCGTAGATTCTTGCTGAGATTATGATTCGAATTTTTTGAATACAACCTAGCTTTCGAACAAGTTGGGTGACAGTATCAAGGTAATCCCTACGAGAAGATAATGATTGTGAAAGCGCATCAATTTGGTCAATAATCACTACGACTCTATCGTTGTCCTCGGCCAGACTATTAACCATTTTTTCAAATGAATCTTCTAGATTAAGCTTATCTTCCAGTTCCTTGATCGATACTGATGCATATCTGTCCAATTTCAGGCCAATAACAGGAATTTTGTCCGCCCTAATTGAATTATAGATATCCTGTAAGACTACTGTTTTTCCAGATCCTGCATTTCCTGATAAAATTGCTATTGGCTCATGTTCTAATGGTATAAATTCCTTGATCCATCTGATAATTTGGCCTGTCTCAGTTCTTTCGAAGTGAGAATTTTCAATTCCTTCAAATGAATTATTATAGTTGAATAAATGGTAAGAGGCAAATTCGAATTTTTCCTGAATTACTTGAAGTGGAAGTTTTGAAATAGTTTGATAACCTAAGCTTGTTTTTATTTCTATAAGATCATCCAAAATTTGACGAGATACTTTCGAGTCTATAATACTTCTGACTTCGAAAAAGGCTTTGATAATTGACTCTTTACCCTCTTCCAATAGTAGTTTGTCTAAGTCTTGTGGGAGAATTGGTTTTACATTGATTCTACTTAGGGTGTCTTTCAGATCATTACATATCTTATCATATTCTAAATGATTTAGAGAGATATTGGCGGAAATGACTTTTCGAGTCCAAGTTTCCAAATCTGGATGCTCGATTATTCGATCATTAAAGCTGCTGAGTAAATCTAATGCTGGTTCAGAAAAGCCAAAATCTATAGCAAAGAAGTACGTGAATTCATCTCTGTTATAAATAAGTTTAGGATCAACAAGGTAGTGAAGAACAAATTTAGTCACCTCAAGTGCAAGGGTCGGTAGTGTTATGCGATTTGCTGTCGATGAATGTTTACATTGGATTAGACCGAGAGATTTGCCCTCAAGAAACATTATGCAGTCACGTCCTCTTTCTCTTACACCTTGCAAAAGTTGAATATCGTCATAGAGATTTTTCCAGTCCCCCCTTTGAATCCTTTCAACGCCTATGGTATAAAGCAGCTCTTCAAATCTGCGTGAATCAGCTAAGGATTGGTAGGGGAAACCTTTATTCGCTATAGCTTGTGGCTTGGATTTTGATTCTTCAATTTTCGGTTTAGTATAAGTCAGCCCCATGTAAAAAGATCACTTTTTGCATTTTGAGTTAATCTTTATGTAAGATAAATGAAAAAGAGAAATAGTTTTATTGAAATAATCGATAACTGTATGAGTTACCAACAGTCTCAAGAAGAGAGCAGCAGTAGCTTTTTTAAAAGTCCAATCAATTCATAGCGCGGTTTTTAAGGTCTTCCTTTATCTGGCACTTCTTTGTGTTTGGTTTGTCAGGCCTACCTCTTTTTACCACTCATCTAGAAATGATATTTCTATCTTCTTTGCACACTATTTTAGATTACATCTTCACAAAGTACTACCCAACCATCCCCCCAATATTCCAATAGTAGATCTCGTAAGAAAGCACCGCAAAGCTTACCGTAAACAAAACATAATAAAGCTTGGCCATAAGCGAAGCCTCCGACCGGAAAACCTTAAAAGCAACGTAGATAAATGCCAGCGAAGCCGCTAACAAAAGTAAGTGCATCGCGGTTGGCAGGTATCCGGTAGATATAGTGGCGGGGGCATTGGCATCAAGGATCTGTACCAATTGAAAAGCCACCAAACCTAGCGCCAGCAGTGAAACAAGGGCCGGAAAGGCCAGTCTTTTCTTGCCTTTGATCAGCCCTATGAGAAAAGCGATAATGGTGATCAGTCCAAATATTAACACCAACCCTAGCGGAATCAACCTTTTAATCAACCCACTCTTAAATGCATCTTCATACGCCCAATTGATACTTTTATTGGCATAGCCGGCATCCTTCAACAGAATAATAGCGTCTCGCTGAGCCAGGCGGGTAGAATCTTCCGGGTGAGCAAATAGAGCAGCTTTGCAATCGATCAATAGCATTTTGTTCTCTCCAAAATCCAGGTCTTTCATAAAAGTGCTTTCGGGGTTATAGCGATAGATAGAAACTGACAAAACAGGTTGATCTTTCCGGTTTGCGGTCTTCTTTACATGGTCACCGAAGGTAGGAACTCCGTTGGGGCCAATGCCATATAGCGTGTGCGCTCCGCCCATTTTGAAAACGGCTTTTGCATCGGGAGCGGTGCCAAGGTAGGTATCAAAGTTTTGACCCATAAGGGCTTCCCTGTTCGCTACGGATTCGCCACGTGTAGCGGGGTTCATCCATGTATAAAAGATCTCCATAGTTTGCCGGATCTCGTGAATGATCTGATCCTTTTCTTTAGAGAGGTTCTCGGAAAATACCTCTTCCAGCGCATCAAGATCTTTTTGATGATCCTGACGGGTGTAGCGGCCCATTTTTAATGCTGACTTTAGAAAAGCACCACGAGCAATACGTCTTTGCTTGCTCGTGTTAGCAATTTCTACCAGCCGGTGGAAAGGATGGATGGCCGTTTGCATCTGGTCTACGCCCCAGACGGGGGTTTTTATATCGGGATTTAAATCTATGGCAGACTGCATCAGTTGCAGATCACCGTTAGTATCAAAAGCGATAGAATGGGGGTTTTTCCGAGTGAATATATCTACACCTAGATCAGCTGATCGTTGCGTAGTCCAGCCGTCCGTCTCTAACACCAGATAGTGAAACCCTTTTTTGTGCAGTTCATTATACATGAAATCCACAAATTCTGCGATACCTTCCACGTTGTGCTGCTCCCCGAACATCAAAAATTGGATGGAATCCGCCCGGTCTAAGATCCATTGCACACCTTCACCGGAATAGGAATTATTCTTGA
>JBCCLN010000215.1:0-7203 GCA_039026865.1 Bacteroidota bacterium
ATATGATGACTAAAAAAGAAGCGTTTAATCCCGAAATATTTCGGCTAAACCAAACCAAATTAAAAGAAAAACGAAGTAAATGCCTTGAACAACAACTGGCTGCCCTAAAGAAGGCTGCTTAAGGTGGGTATAAGGTGGGTTTTACATTCCATCCAAAATGCGTGTAAGGATCCAATCACCATTAAATTCAATAGGCTTACGTGGCTGCCACGGGAAATTAGCTGCTCTATGTTACATTTACTATCTATTGAAATGCGGGTTAAGTATGAAAGTTGTTTTCGTTTTGATTAGTATAAAAAGTCAATACCGAAAAGTTCCGTGTTGAGTTTGAATAATTAGCTCTTTATGATCTGAAGGTTCCACACGACCAATTATTTGAGCATCTACATTGAAAGATTTTGAAATTTCGATAATCTCATCTGCAGGTTCTTCTGCCACATAAATTTCCATTCTATGACCCATGTTGAAAACCTTATACATTTCTTTCCAGTCTGTATTGCTCTCTGCTTGTATCATTTGAAACAAGGGAGGTATGGGCAACAAGTTGTCTTTTACAACTCGATTCTGATCCACAAAATGCAAAATCTTCGTCTGTGCTCCTCCACTACAGTGTATCATTCCGTGAATTTCGGAGCGCATTTCCTTAAGTATTGACTGAATAATTGGAGCATACGTCCTAGTTGGTGAAAGAACTAATCTGCCTGCATCCAAAGGAACATTATCTACCGGATCAGTCAACTTCATGGAGCCAATATATGCTAAGTCCTCAGGAATTCCTTCATCATAGCTTTCGGGATACTTGTGGGCATATGCTTTAGAAAATACATCATGCCGAGCGGAGGTTAAGCCATTACTTCCCATACCTCCGTTGTATTCTTGTTCATAGCTAGCTTGGCCGTAAGACGAAAGGCCTACAATCAAATCACCAATCCGAATATTGGCATTATTGATCACTTCCTTCCGTTTCATCCTTGCTATTACCGTACTATCAACAATGATAGTTTTCACCAAATCACCTACATCTGCGGTCTCTCCCCCTGTGGATCTGATATCTATCCCATACTCTTGAAGCATTTGTAAGACTTCCTCCGTTCCATTAATAATCTCAGAAATGACCTCCCCCGGTATTAAACGTTTGTTTCTTCCAATGGTGGAGGACAGATAAATGCCAGAAGTACAACCCACACATAGCAGATCATCTATATTCATGATGATTGCATCTTGCGCAATACCCTTCCACACGTTAAAATCACCGGTTTCTTTCCAGTAAATGTAGGCTAATGAAGACTTGCTACCTGCTCCATCAGCATGCATGATGGTACAATACTCCGAGTCATTCCCTATATCTTCTACAATCTTACAAAAGGCAGTAGGGAAGAGACCTTTATCTATGTTTTTAATTGCATGATGGACTTCTTCTTTATTGGAAGATACACCTCGCCGAGAATAGCGATTGGTCATGAGTTTTTCGTTCGCAAAGCAAAGTATTTATCCATTTCCTTCTTCGGTATCCTGGAAGAATCGATCATATTCATCAACTGGCTCATTGGGTGCTAAATCTTTATTCCCGGCTTTAGGATCATAGCGAAGTACTTTAAATTCCGTACGCCTATTCTTCTGATGTTGCACTTCAGTTTGAGCGTTTTTGATGAGAAGTTGAGTTTCTCCGTATCCTTTTGCAACAATCCTATCAGAGCTTACGCCTTGGTCTATAATGTAATTTACTGCGGAGCGAGCACGTCTTCTGGAAAGATCCATATTGTATGCATCTGTTTGACGTGCATCAGTATGTGATCCAAGTTCTATATAAATCTCTGGATTATCATTCATGATTTGTACCAAGCTATCCAACACAATTGCTGCATCCGATCTGATATTATCTTTGTCTAAATCGTAGTAGATATTATTCAATACGATCGCCTTCTCCAATACTATTGGTTCCATCATGATTTTTGTCTCGAAAGTGATATTAGTGATTTCCTCTGTCAAAGTCGACTTATCTACAGATTTACCAACTGTACTAAAACCTTTTCTTACCGTAAAGTAATCTGTTTTCTCGCCTATGAGGTCGTATTGCTCTTCTGGATAAACCCGGAAATTAAACCGACCATCACCTCCAGTAAACGCTTCGTCTAAAATCTCCTCATTATCCGTTGTAAGTCTTACTTTGGTGTTTGGCAAAATAATTTCTTGACCAGCATCGTCGCTCGTGATGGTAACGCCCGTCAGAAAATAATTTACAACTTTCAAATCAGGATCATCATTAATAAAGGTATAGATATCGTCATCTCCTTTTCCACCTTCTCTATTTGAGGAGAAAAAACCTCTGGTAAGATTGAACTGATACAGGCTAAAATCATCGGCGGAGGAATTCATTGGCTCACCTAAATTTTCTATAGTGATTTCACCACCTTCTCTAACTGCCCGAAAAAGGTCTAAATTTCCAAACCCTGGATGGCCATCTGAGGCAAAATATAAACTCCCGTCTTTGCTAACAAAGGGGAATACTTCATCCCCAACTGTGTTTATCTCTGGGCCCAGATTTCGTGGATCCACCCATCTCCCTCTTCTATTCATTTTGGCAACATATAGATCTGCACCACCAAACCCATCAGGTCTGGTGGAAGAGAAATAAAGCGAAGTACCATCTGGACTAAAAGCTGGTGCTGAGTCCCAAGAATCTGCTACGTTAATAGATAAAGGAGCAGGTTCTGACCATCTTCCGTTTCTGAATCTTGTAAAGAAGAGATTTACTTCGCTATATCCTTTAGCTTTTCCGTCATTCCCTTTTGCAAAAATCATGGAGGTACCATCTGGTGAAATTGCTACCGAACCCTCGTTTGTATCTACATGATTTATTATTGGATCAAGTGCTTTTAATGAAGATAGTTCAACGTTAGCTCCTCTGGTGGGTACACGATAAATATCTGTAAATGGGGTTCCCGTGGTTCTGTAAATTTTTCCACCGTCTCTGTTAGTGGTGAAATATAAATATTGATTTTTATATACAGGGGAATATTCAGCATTTGGGGTGTTTATATCGCTCAAATTTTTTACTCGATAAAAGCTGCTGTTTTCTTTAAGCTGGTCAATCTTTCTCAGGTTATCGAGTTCTTTTTCAGCCAACTCCTTAACTTTTTCGCTACGTGCTTTAGATAGATAACTATTCAATATCTGATTTGCTTCCTCATATCTTTGCTCTACTTTCAAGCCTTGAGCAACGTAGACATTCACAATTTCTTGCGAGGTTCCTATTTTTAGCGCTTCCCGATAATAAGGAACAGCCTCAACAATTCGGTTCGATCGCCGGTAAGCATCGCCAACCATTATGTTTTCTTCTATGGAATTTTTTGAGGGGGATTTTCCCAGCTTGTTTATGACGGCATCAAACTCAGCATTATTCATGCTTTTCTCAACGGAGCAAGAATAGAAGACAAGTAAGATAGAAAATAAAATTATACATCTTTTCATACGTAATTTTAACGAAAAAACCTATCGGATTGATTACTAAAATCCACTTCAAAAAAGTTTGATGGTGAAATTTAATTAATCTTTTAAACAAGAATTTAATATGAACGAGAATTATCCGAAAAATAGAGAAGCTAAAAGAAAAGCTATTATTTGAAATACCTGCGTACCCAAGTTTGGGTGCTTGGCACCAGCCATTTTGTTTTAAATTCTTCAATATTCTTGACAGTATTATCAAAAACTTTCGTTTCCTGGGTAATAATCGAGTTTGATATCTGTTCTTTTAAGTTATTAAAAGAGAAAAGATGAATTTTATCTTCAATTAAAAAGGCTACTTTGTTAGTAGTAATAAACGAAATCTCAAGTTCTTTTTCTAAGTCTTTTATCAAATGTACTGACGAATCAATACTGCAACCGCTGGCTTTGCTTGATGTTTCATCAACAGAGATAACAAGGAACTGATTGTATTTTATTTTGTAAGAAGCTATGAGATCTTGACCGTGTGCTTGCCATTGAGATAAGAATTGTTCTGTGTATTTCTTGACAAATGAGAACTCTTGATTGGATAAAGGCCTGTTTGCTTGATAAATCCATAATCTAGCATCCTCTGGCATTAGATCAAATTCTATCAACATAATTATTTTAAACCCTCTGATTCGGCAATGAGTTCCGCAAGGTCTTTAACTTTTACAAATGTCTCCTTCTCTTTATTCTTTATTCCATCGGACATCATTGTCATACAAAAAGGACAAGCAACTGCAATAGTGTCTGCTCGTGTTTTCAGGGCTTCTTCTGTTCTTTCAATGTTGATTTCTTTATTTCCAGGTTCTGCATCTTTAAACATTTGTGCGCCACCCGCTCCACAGCACAGACCTTTCGTTTTGCACCTTTTCATTTCCACTAACTCTGCATCCAAAGCCTCTAATACGGCTCTAGGAGCAGAATAAACATTGTTTGCACGGCCCAAGAAACATGAGTCATGATATGTTATCTTTTTCCCTTTGAATTCACCACGACCCTTCAATTCCACTTTTCCCTCATTGATCAGTTGTTGTAAGAACTGTGAATGATGGATTACTTCATAATTTCCACCTAATTCAGGATATTCATTTTTTATCGTATTGAAACAATGGGGGCAAGCAGTTACTATCTTTTCAATCTCATAGCCATTCAAAACCTGTATATTGGCCATGGCTTGCATTTGAAACAAAAATTCATTTCCCGCTCGCCTCGCCGGATCGCCGGTACAAGTCTCTTCTGCACCCAGAACAGCAAATTTAATTTTCACTTTGTTAAGAATTTTCACGAATGCTTTGGTAACGTTTTTGTACCGATCATCATAAGCCCCCGCACAGCCCACCCAGAACAAAACTTCTGGTTTTTCTCCCTTTGCTGCTAAATCTGCGGTTGTTGGTATTTGTAGTTCACTCATTTAATTGCTTTTCTTTCATTTCCTCTGCCCAATTAAATCGATCTTGTGCACCAAATTTCCACGGCGCAAAATTAGTTTCTACATTTTGAAACATTGCGTTCCAGGCAGCCGGTGAGCCGGATTCTTCCATTGCTACGTATCTTCTGGTCTGAAGAATGATATCTAAAGGATTAATATTCACCGGACAAGCCTCTACACATGCATTACAATTAGTACATGCGTTAATTTCTTCTTTCGTAATGTAATCTCCCAACAAGGATTTACCATCATCTAATCCGTTTTTCCCTACATCTTCCATGCGATCTCTAGTGTCCATCATGATTTTTCTTGGTGAAAGTTTCTTTCCGGTCAGATTTGCCGGACATTCTGAAGTACACCTGCCACACTCTGTACAAGCGTAAGCATCCATTAAGTTTTTCCAGGAAAGGTCATTTATATCTTTTGCGCCAAACTTCATTCCTTCTGGTGGAGGCGCACTATCTGCTTCAGCTGGCATACCTAACATCAGCTTTACCTCATTAGTGATTTCGTCCATATTGTCCATTTTTCCTTTTGGAGCCAATCGACTGTAATAGGTATTAGGGAATGCCATAAAAATATGCAGATGCTTTGAATAGGTAACGTATAGGGCAAAAGCGAAAATACCTACAATGTGAAACCACCAGGCCCCTCTTTCTATCAAAACCAAAGTGGTTACAGGAAAACTATCCAGCCAGCCAAACATTGCAGAACTGAAAAAGAAATTACCGGTTTGTGTGTAATGTTCCGCTTCTCTCTTTTGAAGAATTTGATCTGCACCATTCATTCCGAGAATGGCCACCATCAGTAAAACCTCAATAATAAGAATCAAATTGGCATCTAAAGCTGGCCAGCCTATCATTTCGATTTTTTTGAACCGATTGATTTTAAGTACATTTCTTCTTGCAAAGAAGACCACACAGGAAAACAAAACACAGACAGCGAGAAATTCAAAGAAATTAATGGTTGATGTGTAAAAAACACCTAAGAGTGACGCAAAAACTCGATGTGTTCCAAAGAAGCCATCGATAATAATCTCTAATACTTCTACATTGATCAAAATAAAGCCCACATATATTAGCAGGTGAAGAAGTGCGGGAATAATACGCTTAAACATCTTTTTCTGTCCAAAAGCAATCAATAGCATGTTTTTTAAGCGACGATCATTGTTGCCTTTTTCAAGTTTGGCTTCTCTCCCTAGCTTGATATTGCTAGATATTTGTTTAATCCTTTTGACAATTAGAAAACCAAAAAGACTAGCAATCAAAATGAATGTGATTTGAGATAAATACTGCATTCTTGAAAATTCCTTCTTTAGTTCTTTGGTTGTTTTCCGTACATTTTTCCTTTTGACATATTTATCTAATTTTGCCAACCTGAAAAAAGGTGCTGTAGCTCAGTTGGTAGAGCATCGGACTGAAAATCCGTGAGTCGGTGGTTCGAATCCACTCAGCACCACTCTTTAGATTATATGTATTTGGGTAACTTTCTATATAACCCTCACATAATTCAAAATTCGTGAATAACTAATTATTACTTCTACCCAGTCAAACCACTTATATTTCACATTGTAAGACTAACTCGAAGATATAATCAAATCATGAAAATAGTATGCATGCATACTATTTTTTATGTATCTCAAAATCTGCTAGAAAGCAATAAGGTCGAACAAGCGGAGGGAGGATTAATCGCCGTCCTTTTCATTTGACTTAAAACCAATTGGGTTTCTTAGTGGAGTGGGCTTTTCCTGCGTTTCTTCAATACGATCCAACACGTATTGAACCCTTTCTTCATTTTCTGATCCAACTTCTTAATCTCTTTTCTAAACTCCTTATTTTTCGGCAGTAAAGTTCTGTAATGAGCAAAAGCTGCATGATTCCTACGTTGATTTGCACTGCCTTTTCTGTCGTTAATATTGATGATAACATCGTAACTCCTTGCTCTGTAAACACCATTGGATTAACTGGTGAGTATTTAACCCGAAAATTCAGGTGTTATTCATTGAGATGAGGTAATACGTTGAATATGAGGCAATTGATTTCGAATGAGAGGACAACCTCGTTCCCCAAATTTGAGGAATTAAAAATCATTCAGTATGAATATTGGAATTCTTTGAAAAACTCGCCTTTTGGCCCAACTCTTCGTTACTCAAAATTTCAAAAGCCTCATTTACGACCAGTAAACTACGTTTTTGAAATGCTGAAAGCCTCGATTTGAACCAAAATTCCAGTTTTGCAAAGAATTCTATTCAACTACGGTAAATCAATTACTTGAATCAACCCGCC
>JBCCLN010000216.1:0-7182 GCA_039026865.1 Bacteroidota bacterium
ACCCGAAAATTCGGGTGTTATTCATTGAGATGAGGTAACACGTTGAATAGGAGGTAATTGATTTTGAATGAGAGGACAACATCGTTCCCCAAATTTGAGGAATCAAAAATCATTCATTATGAATATTAAACCTCTGTAAATCAATTACTTGAATCAACCCGCCACTAGTTGTGGTGAATAATACGGGTTAAATAAATATTTTGATAACAAAGTATCAGGAAAAAAAGATCATATCAAAAATTGAAAATGGGTTTTTAGAGGTGCTCTTTAATCATTTAAGTTTTTAAATAACCTAAATGATCTATTTTCTTTATTTACAGCTTACCAGAGCTATTTATTAAGAACCTATTTCAAAAAACTTAAATAATATGAGTTCATAGAATTGACCAAAGAAGGTACCATTTCTTTTTGTTTTTCATGCTTGTTGTACTTCAAGAAAATTTCGATTAACTTATTACTAGGCTCCATAGTGACAAGGTTATTTTACCTCATAATGAACTTCATGCTGTGAAACATGCTAAACTACTATGGAAAATAGACTAGAAGAGAAGATCATTAAGACAGCTGATTTTCGGTTGGTAATGTAAGTAATAAGTAAGTACAAATGAATTGTTATAGCTACAAGAAAGCTTACTAATGATTACGGAAACCTCGAAATACTAAGTTATTCAGCTAGTTTAAAAGAACTATCTCATTTTCAACGCCTCTCATTAAGATAAAACATCACATCTGTGCTTTTTATCTTTAACAGAACTCTTCATATACTTGTTCCAGATGATCAGCAATCATTTCTGCAGACCTGCCTTCAATATGATGCCTTTCCACCATGTGTACGAGTTCACCATCCTTGAAAAGAGCAATAGCAGGCGAAGAAGGTGGAAATGGTAATGTATACTCCCTTGCTTTCTGAGTTGCATCAGTATCGAAACCCGCAAAAACTGTTGTGAGGTTGTCTGGTTTTTTAATAGATTTTTCCAGTGACAAGAGAACACCCGGGCGACAAGTTCCCGCTGCACATCCACATACAGAATTTATCACCAAAAGGGATGTTCCTTTGTGGTCAGTTAGGTGACTATCTACCGATTCTGCGGTAGGAAGTTCTTTAAAACCATTTTGTGTTAATTGTGCCTTCATAGGGGCTACTAATTCCGCTGGGTACATATCTTATTTATTAATTTTAATTTTTACATAAATCCAAGTTCCAGTTTCGCCTCTTCGGACATCATGTCTGTCGCGTATGGAGGATCAAAGGTCAGCTCTATGTTAACATCGTTTACTTCTTCTATAGCTAAGATATTAGCTTCTACTTCGCTAGGGATACTTTCTGCTGCAGGACAAGAGGGCGATGTCAATGTCATTATTATCTCAACGTTATTTACTGGCAAGATATTTATTTCATAGATCAAACCTAGTTCATAAATATCTACAGGTATCTCAGGATCGTAAACGTTTTTTATTGCTCTTACAATCTCTTCTTTTAAGGCTAACGTATTTTTTGTATAAGCTTCGCTCATGGTCACTAATTTTTAACTGATAATGCTACTGCGTACAATTTCATTTGCTTTATCATGGCAGCAAACCCGTTTGATCTTTGTGTGCCAATAAAACGATCCATCCCTATTTGATTGGGAAAATAGATTTGTGCATTAATAACATCTTCCGGACTTGATTGATTCAATACCCGAACCAATAAACTCACTAAACCCTTTGTAATAGCTGTGTTAGAATCAGCTTTATATTGAATTCTTCCTTGATCTATAAAAGCAAGCAACCACACTTTGGATTGACAGCCTTCGACAATATTGTCATCTATTTTTTCATGCTCCGGAAAACCAATGAGTTCTTCTCCTAATTCTATGATATAGTTAAGAGCCATCTCCATGTCTCCATCAATGATCGCAAATTCTTCTATGATTTCCTCTTGCCTTTTTTTTATTAAATCCATTACCTAAATCGATTGACTATGTGCTGTAAAGCTTCACAGAATACATCAATTTCTTCTTTGGTATTATAGACAGCAAACGAAATTCTTACAGTTCCATCTATTCCTAAGTGGTCCATTAAAGGCTGAGTACAATGATGACCGGTTCGTACAGCTATACCTTTTACGTCTAACAACTGACCTAGGTCGTATGGGTGGATTCCTTCTATTAAAAAAGAAATTACACATGCTTTATGATCAGCAATACCAATTGGTTGGAAACCTTCAATATCGCTCAATTTTGTCGTTGCGTATTCCAAAAGCTCACCCTCATACGCTTGGATGGAATCGTGACCTAATTCTTCAATAAACATCATTGCCTTATCAAAGGCGATGGTGTCACCAATATTTGGCGTACCCGCTTCAAATTTATAGGGGATATCGTTAAAGGATGTATCATTAAATGAAACACTTTTTATCATTTCACCACCACCTTGGTAGGGAGGTATTGCTTCTAGGATCTCTCTTCTTCCATATAGAATGCCAATACCTGTTGGGCCGTACATTTTATGACTTGAAAATGTAAGAAAATCACAGTTGAGTTCCTGAACGTCAATTTTCAAATGAGGGGCTGCCTGAGCGGCATCTATCAAAGTAGTAATACCTCTTTCAATCGCATAATCTATTATCTCTTTCACTGGATTGATTGTACCTAGTGCATTAGAGATATAGTTCACGGAGACCATTTTCGTTCTCTCATTCACTAATTGCTTATAAACATCAAGATTCAGTTCGCCTTTTTTATTGATTGGGACTACCTTAATTATTGCTCCTTTTTGTTGAGCAATAAGTTGCCAAGGGACAATGTTCGAATGGTGTTCAATTTGCGTTAAGATAATCTCGTCGCCTTCTTCTAGATTAACTGATCCCCAAGAATGTGCGATAAGATTAATGCTTTCAGTTGTTCCTTTGGTGAATATTATTTCATCTTTTTCAGCGCTATTGATGAATTTATGAACATGTTCCCTCGTTGCTTCATACGCTTTTGTAGATCTCTCGGCCAACGTATGGATGCCCCTATGGATATTAGCATGATCAGACTCATAAAATTTAACCACTGATTCTACTACACTATCAACCGTCTGTGAGGAAGCTGCATTATCAAAATATATTAAAGGTCTTCCATTCACTTTTTGATGAAGTACCGGGAATCTTTTGCGGATAGTTTCCACGTCGATATGATAATTGGTTATGACTTCCATTCTAGGATAGTTTCTTGTCTATCAATTTTTTTACTTCGTTTTCCACAATTTTAGAATGAATGTGGTTCATGGTTTCCGTAGCAAAAGCATTCAGTATCATTGCTTTCGCTTTTTTTTCATTAATGCCTCTTGCTCTCAGATAGAAAATCGCACCTTCATCAAGTTGACCAGATGTACATCCGTGAGAGCACTTCACATCATCAGCCCAAATTTCCAACTGAGGCTTGGTGTGAAGGGTGGCATCTTCAGACAACAAAATGTTATTATTTGATTGGAAGGCATTGGTCTTTTGAGCGTTTTGACGGACATATATTTTGCCATTAAAAACACCAGTCGATTTTTCATCTAAAATACCTTTATAAAGTTCATTGCTAAAGGAATTTGGTTCCATATGATCTACTGAGGTGTTATTGTCAATATGAGACTTTTTATCTAGGAGAAAAAGACCATACATGTGCCCTTCACAATTCTCGTCTTTCAAATGAATGGTTAGATTATTTCTAACCAGCGCACCTTCAAAAGAGAAAGTGTTATTATAAAAATGACTGCTTTTTGAGACTTTCGAAAAAACTGTCTCGTGGGTAAAAGCTTTGTCATGATAATTTTGAACTTTTGTGTGATATCCAAAAGCATTTGGAGCTATATCGAATTCAATATAAGAATTTGTAAATGTATTGTTGCTTTTTGATGGGAATATCTTTTCAAAAATTTTACATGTATCTCCCGATTTTACCTTTACCTTAATTCTAGGATTTGAAATTCCAGAACTATTAAAGTGATAAATAAATACTGGTAGTTCTGATCCTGATTTTATCGTTACTTCATTGTTTGCAAGAGCGGCATTCAATAAGCTAAATGGATCATGTTTTCCTTCTGTAACTTGACCAACAACGACATCAAGATCATTAAGAGTTGAGTACTCTTGGACAAAAGTCCCGTTTGAAAAAACTAAGTGGCTTCCTTTTTCCTGATAAAGTTTTGTTTTATCGAAAAAAAATTCGCCTTGAGAAACCCAATCAATATTTTTTAGCAGAACAGATTGGATAGGCGTAAATTTATAAGATTCTGATTTCTTATTGGGTAGTCCAATATCAGATAGCGTGTCCCAGGCTTTCACTTGCAAGTGAGATTGTCCTGCTTTAGTTTTCAATACATCTAACATAGGAGGTGTTTCCTTGATCATATAGAAGCCATCTCTTCTTTGATCCAATCATAACCTTTTTCTTCTAGTTCCAACGCAAGGTTTTTATCACCCGATTTCACTATTCTACCTTTATATAATACATGAACATAATCAGGAACTATATAGTCTAGCAACCTTTGATAGTGCGTCACAACAATTGTTGATGTTTTTTCAGATTTAAGTTTATTTACTCCGTCTGCAACCGTTTTTAGAGCATCAATATCTAATCCAGAGTCTGTTTCATCTAAAATGGAAAGCCTTGGTTCCAACATTGCCATCTGGAATATTTCGTTTCTCTTCTTTTCACCTCCTGAAAATCCTTCATTTAATGATCTACTTAAAAGTGATTGGTCAATATCTACCAGTTTCATCTTTTCTTTCATCAACTTTAAGAAGTTTACGGCATCTAAAGAGGTCTCACCTCGTGCTTCTCTGATTTGGTTTAGTGCTGTTTTTAGAAAATTAGTAGTAGACACACCTGGTATTTCAACAGGATATTGAAATGCCAAAAAAATTCCTTTTTGAGCCCTTTCTTCAGGATCAAGCTCAAGAAGATTTTCTCCCAAATATTCGATTGAACCTGTTGAAATCTCATATTCTTCTCTACCGGCTAAAACCGAAGCTAATGTACTCTTCCCGGAACCATTTGGCCCCATTATAGCGTGCACTTCACCTGACTTAACTTCAAGATTGATTCCTTGAAGTATTTCCTTTCCTTCAATAGAAGCATGTAAATTTTTAATACTAATCATAGAATTTTATAGGATAATCAACCCACGCTACCCTCAAGGGTAAGCGTTAACAACTTTTGTGCTTCAACAGCAAACTCCATGGGAAGTTTATTCATTACCTCCTTGGCAAAACCGTTTATTATAAGAGCAACAGCGGACTCTTCTGAAATTCCTCTTTGTTGACAATAGAAAATTTGATCTTCACCAATTTTCGAAGTGGTCGCTTCATGCTCTACTTGGGCGGTTTTATTTTTTAAATCAATGTAAGGAAAAGTGTGTGCACCGCACTGGCTACCCATTAATAATGAATCACATTGTGAGAAGTTTCTTGCATTTTCCGCTCGCTTCATCACTTCCACTTGGCCTCTGTAACTATTTTGGCTTCTGCCGGCAGAAATCCCTTTAGAAACTATTCTTGATCGGGTATTTTTACCGATATGAATCATTTTAGTTCCTGTATCAGCTTGCTGATAGTTGTTAGTCACTGCCACAGAGTAAAATTCTCCTACCGAAGAATTTCCTTTTAAAATACATGAAGGATATTTCCATGTGACAGCAGAGCCAGTTTCTACCTGAGTCCATGATATTTTAGCGTGATCACCCGCACAGATCCCTCGTTTGGTCACAAAGTTGTAAATTCCTCCCTTACCATTCTTATCTCCAGGATACCAATTTTGAACAGTTGAATATTTTACTTCTGCGTTTTTTGCAGCATAAATTTCCACCACTGCTGCATGTAATTGGTTTTCGTCTCGCATCGGAGCAGTACATCCTTCCAGATAACTCACATAACTATTATCTTCTGCTATTATTAATGTTCTTTCAAATTGACCGGTATTGGCAGCATTTATTCTAAAATAAGTTGATAACTCCATCGGACACCTTACACCTTTAGGAATGTAGCAGAATGAGCCGTCTGAAAATACGGCTGAATTTAAAGCAGCAAAGTAATTATCATTAGATGGAACTACTGACCCTAGGTATTTTTTAATTAGCTCAGGATGCTCCTGCACCGCCTCACTGAATGAACAGAAAACGACACCAAGCTCAGACAATTTTTCTTTGAATGTTGTAGCAACAGATACGGAATCTATAACAGCATCTACAGCTACTCCAGTCAGTCTTTTTTGCTCTTGTAAAGAAATACCTAATCGTTCAAATGTCTTGAGCAGTTCGGGATCTACTTCGTCAAGGCTTTTTGGTTTTTTATCTTGCTTTGGAGCAGAATAATATTTTATAGCTTGATAATCAACTTCAGGATAATCAACATTCGCCCAATTAGGTTCAGTCATTTGTTTCCACTGATCAAAAGCGTTAAGTCTCCAATCTAGGAGCCATTTCGGTTCTTCTTTTTTAGAGGAGATGAACCGAATTATCTCTTCATTAATCCCTAAAGGAGCTTCGTCTGCTTCGAAATCCACAGACCATCCATGCTCATATTCTTTGGAAGTAAACTCGTCTAAAATTTGTTCATCAGTGCTCATTTTGTTCTCTGTTTAATAATGGTTAGTCACTAACGTAAAATTAAATCTTATTTGTAATAACCTTAAAAAGAAACAGATATCTCATATTAAGGTTTATTTAATGTAATTCAAAAACTATAAAACTTACTTATTGAAAGATTAAGTGCTTGTTAACACTCTCCTCCAATGATATAAATGTTTCTGTACTTTCGATTCCGTCTACTTTTTGAATCTTATCGTGCAATACATCCCTAAGGTGTTGAGTATCTTTACAATGAATCTTACAAAAGATGTTATAGTTCCCGGTTGTGTATCTTATAGTAGCTATCTCGCTGATTTCCTTTAATTTAGATACAACCTCATCATACAAAGAACTTTTCTCAAGGTAGATGCCCAAGAAACAGGTGATATCATATCCTAGCTTTCCATAATCAATCTTCAAGGTCGTGCCTTTTACAACTCCCATTTCTTCCAGCTTTTTCATTCTTACATGCACGGTACCTCCGGAAACGAATACTTTTTTTGCAACTTCTGTATAGGGCATCTTCGCATCTTCAGATAATATGTTGAGAATTTTGAGATCTATGTTATCAATTTCGTAATTCTTACTCATCTTGTTTAT
>JBCCLN010000217.1:0-7152 GCA_039026865.1 Bacteroidota bacterium
ATTTTCCCTGCACAATGATCTCATCTCGGTGACTTTAATGAGGTTTTTTTTCGTGATACTAGCTTTGATCATTGTCATAAATATATGGCTGCCGCCAAATGTTGCTTATAATCCCTAAATTCGTCATGTGTGTACAGACATGATAGATGTGTTTTCAGAAAATGTTTGAGCTCCTGGCACTGTTACGTCATAGAAAACTGTTTTCTCAATAATCTCCTCTATCTCCACGTCTATTACAACATAAAGTTCGTTGGGTGTCGGTGACTTTCACAGTGTGAAGTCGTGTTTCTCCGAGGCTTAGGAAATTTATTTTTTTTCGTGTTTTCTGAGACCCTTGGTTTGAAGTAAGTATTTATATTGTGCTATTTCATACCTGGGATCATCTTATACCTATTGGTAAGTAAATTTTACTTGCATTTTCCTTTATTATCCTCTTTATCGTCGATTCTTTCTGTCTTGATATCTTTTTTGTTGTTATATCTATAGTGTGGCGCTTTTGCCCCTATGTCCATTTCTGGGGGCTAAGGTGTGTTCCGTCTTTCCTTTAGCTCCATCTGTGTACGTCAGTGAGTTATTCTCTTCTTGACATTGTCGAGGCGTACTGATAATCGGCCACATTTTTCTTGCCTCTTGGTCTATTTTCGCCCGTTCCACTTGGATATTTTGGCATTTAGGTAGCCTGCGTCCAGTTCGCTGCGTTTTCGTAGTAGCCGGTTTCTCGACCGCTTGGTTGCCTATTTTGGTGAGACCTGCGTACTGGATCGTGGCCTCTTTTTTTCTGCTGGCAACTTTCCTTGTGCTATTTTATTTTCTGACCTTCTAGTAATAACGCTGTCTCTTCCTTGTCCGCTCCGGTGTGCTCTTAGCAATCCGTCTCTTTCTTTTTTCTTGCGTGTACTTTTGTTATCATTTTTTGCTGTTGTTGTTTTTGCTCCCTTTCTACAACGCATATTATGACTACTAAGCCTGTCTTTTTTAAGGCAGTTGACGCTCCAGATGCGTCAATTCTAGAAGTATGTGAGGCGACGGAGAAGGTGGGGGGGATAGGCTGCTGCCTTGGCGCCCAAAGGATTTCTGGCCTTTGGCGAGTCTATCTAAAATCATCCGTGGCTCGGATTGAATTACTGTCAAAGGGACTTGTTCTAAAAGGAAAGAAGGTGGGCCTTTTAGGGAGAAATCCTTTTATCGTAACCGGAGTTGATGGTAATGAAGTACCGATGACGAAACTGTTCATAGGAGGAGTTCCAATTTCGTTTTGCAATCAGGAGATAGTAAAATATTTGAAGTTGGCGGGGGTCAACATTCTCGACAAAATCGACATGGAAACGGTCAGGCGGCCGAATGGGCAGCTCACTACATGGCAGACTGGCCGCAGAACCTGTTGGATAGAGCTGCCCAAGGTTCCCCTTGCCAGGAATATGGAAATGGGCATATTTACTGGAGTCTTGTATTATAGAGAGATGAAAGCCCTGGAGGTGTGCTTCAATTGCAAACAGAAAGGACATAGGGCTTATGACTGCAGAAGGCAGGTGATTTGCCGTTTCTGCAGAAAAGAAGGGCATAAGGAGGCTGAGTGTCTGGTTAAGAAAGAACAAGAAAGGGAGACCAGTGAAAATGGGGAAGCAGATGATTTTGTGGGGAGTGATGAGGGGAGTATGGATCTTTACAGTGACCAAAATGACGAAGTCTTGAGTGAGAACAATGAGATGAATAATGATGGAAATGAAACGTTAGATGAGGAGAGAATGGATGATAAGGGTGATGCGATTAATGAGATTGGTGAGCACAAGAAAGATGATTTACAGGATACATCTCAGTTTGAAAATGAGACGGAGTGTTTATCAGAAGAAGAGCAGAATCCGACACAGAAAGAAGTTGGAAAAGATGAAGGGAAGAAAGGGAAGAAAAGTAAAACGGGTAAAAAGAATAGTGCTGAGTCATCACCAAACCCCCAAAAGTCCCCAAAGTCACCAACCGATACAGACATCAAAAATGGTGAATGTAAAACAGAAAGAGGGAGAAAAAGCGTGAAAGGCTTGGTGAAAGAAAACAAGGCAAATGGAGGCATAGCAGATTATTTTGCGAGATCAGGTAGCAGGAAACGAGTAAAATCACCCGAAGCGCCTGAGAAGAATCAGCGTCAAAAAACCAAACGGTAAAGTTCCCCGTCTCAAGTATCGCATAAAGTCAGTCCCCTTTTTTTAAAATCAAATAATCCTCAAACATGGCAGATATCATGAAATTTGTATCTTTAAATATTAGAGGACTCAATAACAACAAGAAAAGGACCGCTATATTTAGGATGTTTAACAATCAAAATTACGATGTAGTTGGATTACAAGAAACGTATATTACACAGAACAAAGTAACGTTAATAGAAAAGGAATGGAAGGGAACTACTGTGTGCTCTGAAGGCGGTACACACAGCCAAGGGCTATTGATACTACTCTCTCAGAAGATTAAACATAACTACAAAATAACAACCTTGCATAAAGATAAAAGATTAATTCTCATCTCAATAGAAAACAACGATAGAAAAGTAATTATTGCTAACATATACGCTCCTTGTAACATAGCAGATAGAATGATATTCTTGGAAACAGCAAAAACTACTATTCAGAATCTGGCAAAAAATGAGCATCTGATCTTAATGGGTGATTTCAATACGGTTATGGACAATGAGTTAGATATTGTATCGGGCGAAAAACATAGTGAAACATCAATAGATAAACTGAGAGATACCGTATTTCAATTAAATATTCATGATATATGGAGGGAAAAAAACCCGAATACTAAATCATTCACGTGGTGCAGGAATAATCCTTTTGTTGCAAGAAGACTTGACTATATTTTCATTCAAAAAGAGCTGCTGCCATTTCTACAGAGCTCAGAAATTAAAAGCCTGTCTTTTAGTGACCACAGGGCAGTGATTGGAACACTAACCTTTACCAAATTCAAAAGAGGGCCAAATATATTCAAGATTGAAAACACTAACTTTATCAAGATAGTCAAGAAGACGATAGCAGACACATTGGAAGAAAATAACAGTTTAAATCCTCATTTAACATGGGAGGCTATCAAAATAGAAGTAAAGGAGACTGCACAACAATTCAGTCGCATGATTCAAATGAAGAAAAGGAAAAATATGGAAGTGCTAATCCAAGAGCTGAATGACCGGGAAGAAAGATTGGCAATTGAACCCAGCAACCATAGTTTGCTGAAAGACATTGAACAGCTTAAAAAGTCAATAGAAATTGAAGCCATACATAAGGCAAGAGGAGCACAATTGAGAGCTGGTATTAAATGGATAGAAGAAGGTGAAAAAAGTAATAAATTTTTCTTAGCCTTAGAAAAATCCAGATCAACCAGAAATACTATAACTAAAGTAAAAGACCAAGAAACAAAAACGCTCATTGTAGATGAACTCGAAATTTTGGAGAATATAGCCGAATATTATGAAAGCTTGTACACAGAAGAAAAAAATGAAGTAACTTTTTCGAGAAATTACAATAACTTTATTACTGATATAGATATCCCGGAAATGACGCAAGATGTTTTTGCAACATGTGAGAAAAGGATAAATGAATACGAAATTCGATCCGCGCTAAGCAAGATGAAAAACGGCTCTTCGCCAGGTAGTGATGGTATCCCTACCGAATTCTACAAGGTGTTTTGGGAAGAAATAAAAGCACCTTTGATAAATTGTTATGAATATAGTCTACAACAGGGTTACTTATGCTTTACACAAAAGCAGGGAATTATTACATTATTACAGAAAGATAAAAATGGAAATAGAGATGACCTATCAAATTGGAGACCAATTACTCTAACTAATGCAGATTACAAGATATTGGCAAAAACTTTAGCTATGAGACTGTCTCCTGCAATTCAGCAGTTAATAAATGAGGACCAAAAAGGATTTATAAAGGGTAGAAATATTGCAGAACTGATAAGAGAAATAGATGATCTAATAGAGCATGGAAAGAGTTTAAAAGATGAATCGTTGGTTTTAGCTATAGATTTTAGAAAGGCATTTGATACCATTTCTATAGAGTTTTTGAAAGAAACATTTAAAGCCTTTGGATTCGGACCTTACTTCAATAAGTGGATATCAATTATACTCCAAGACAGAATGGCATGTGTCAAAAATGGAGGTTATATATCTAGGGATTTCGCTATGCAAAGGGGAGTTAGACAAGGATGCCCGGTGTCTCCTATGCTGTTTGTATTAGCTGCAGAGATACTGGCATTAAAGATAAGACAAGATGCAGAGATTATGGGTTTATCAATAGACAATACAAAATTTGTTGTCAAACAATATGCAGATGACACCACATTCTTTTTGAAAAACTCAAAAGAGCTAAAAAGAGTCCTGAATAAGATAAACGAGTTTTCTCGTTTCTCTGGCCTCAGCCTTAATAATAGTAAGACAAATTTAATGACCCTTGGTCAAAATAGCACTATGGATACAAAAAGATTTGGATTCAATTACGTTACCGAAATTAAGATATTGGGTATTTTCTTCAGTAAGAATACTTGCGCGTCGAAGAATAAGAAAAACTGGGAGGGTAGAATAGAAAAACTGAAAAGAACTTTAGCTTCATGGGGGAAAAGAGACCTATCCATAATCGGAAAAATAACAATACTGAAAGCGTACGGAATATCGCAGTTTGTTTACGTCTTACAAAGCCTATTTTTACCGGAAGACATCATTAAAGAGATTACTAGAATATGTTTCAATTACATATGGAAAAAGAAAACAACAAATAAGAAAGCATTTGAAAAAGTAAAGAGAACTATCATGTGCAACGACCACGAAGAGGGTGGTTTGAAAATGATAGACTTTTATGCGCTACAAAAATCGTTTGTTTTGAACTGGGTGAAGAAACTGTATGAGTCAAATGAATCACGATGTACGATAGCCTCGTTAAGCTTTTTTAAACCTTTGAAAAAATCAGAGGTAGTCAACTGGGCTTGCCAAAAAGAAAACATGAAAGGACTAGAATTAATATCAAACCATTTTTGGAAAGAGGCCTTAAAATGCTGGGCTGATTTTAATTGGAACATCAACAAAAACGAAAATGAAATTTTAACATCCCATACACTGTTTAACAATGGTAATATAGTTTACAAAGGGAAACCGTTATTCATAAGGGAATTTATAAGGAGAAACATCATCAATGTTGGAGACATTTGTATTAGAGAAAAATTAATGGATCTTTTAGATTTCAAACGTGTCTATGGTAGTTATAATGGTGTTGAACTAGACTTTAGCGCTGTTTTCAATGCTTTAAAAGGGAAAAATATCATATTTAGCGTGGGACCATACAGACATGACTTCTGGAAGAAGGTAGAAAGAAAGGAAATTTATAAAAAAGTTAGAAATGTGGGACAGATTGAGTATGTCCAGAAATTTTGGGAAAGAAAACAGTTTCAATTTAACAGAAATAATTGGCAAATTCCCTTCGACAGTACCAAAGAGGTACGCTTACGACTGCTACAGTGGAAAATCTTACACAATATTTATCCGACTAGAATTTTGTTACATAAAATGAAAATAGCCGATTCCCAAAAGTGTCCTCATTGCAATGTAGTGGATTTCTCAGAACACTTCTTTTTCTACTGCCAAAAGGTCACAAAAATGTGGATGGAAGTAGAAAAAATAATAAAAACCGAAATAGGGTTTAGCTTGAGTTTAACTGAACAAGATGTGATGCTTGGGGTTAATCAGTCTACAAAACAAATGAACAATTCAATAAAATGGGTTAATCATGTGATACTAGTGGGGAAAATGGTCATATCAAAAATTAAATATGGACCAAATTCTTTGATCGTTGACACACTTTTAATTGAACTTGGGAAAAGGAATTTGATTTAAGGAGAATGCTGTGGGGTTTTTTTTTTTCCTGCTGTTGATGTTCTCTGTGGTTTTTTATTTTATTTTATTTTCTTTGTGTGTATGTTGGTTTGTTTGTTAAAAAAAATATATCTTCATTTTATTCCACCAAAGAAGATGTAAGATGCTCCCCAGGTACCGTCAAAACAATAAGCAGATGTGATAGTGAATAGAATTGACTCAACACTGCTGAAAGAAAAGTAAGTTGCATCTTTGTTGTTCTGTGTCCTATAATGCATGACTAATGTTTAGTAGAAAAAAAAGAAGATAGAGCCCTTTTTGGACCCCCGCCAATCGCGTGTCATGTAAGGGATAGCTTACTAACCACCAATCATTGCCTGACTTAATTATTCTGAGACTTTTTTGAGAACTTCTTATCTCGTTCTATGTTTCCAGTCAAACCCCATTATGCTGTGTGGATGGCAGTAAACATGATTTAAGAAAAAAAGGGGGATGATGTATATATAACCTTGGGAATACAATGGAAATAATAAGAAGATGGACCGCAATTTGGGCATGCCGTTCACCTTCCTAGCCCTCCATTGATCAGCGCATTAGAGGGGATGGTATGCATGGCGCCTATTAATAGTTTAAGATATGTTGTATATGGTGTAATAATTTTGTGTGATTTTCTATGTAGTGTTGATGTCAAAATAGGTGCCATCCATATTCGCATCAACTCTTTGCCTTCCTTGCGTATAAAGGGTTTTTTTTAATCTAAATAATCTAATGAGCATGAATATTCATCAAGACCATATACACAGCATGAAGGTCTTTTCCTTATCTTCTATAGGTCTTCTCTTTGTTGGCATAGGAAATAACAGTCGCAACCTCTCCCTTACATGACTTTTTTTTCCGATATTGCGACATAACTTAGGACTAACAGGTGCGCCACTAGGGCGAAGGGAATGGGGAAAGGCCCTCCCAGGATCCTAAAGAGGACTGGGTAGACGCATAGAAAATAACATCTAACATGTTTGAATTGTAACATATTCATATTTTAATTAATGCATGCAAAAAAGGATAAAAAGAGAGAGATTTTGTTTATATTGAGCTTAACGGAGACGCTTTTGAAGATTGCATGATAGCCTTACAAGCTAATTTGAAAAATAAAGTGCACGATGATCAAAGCATTACTAACATGGCGGTTTGGGCTAAGGGCCTGTTTTTAAAAAAAAAGGAGAAGATAAAAAAGAAGTAGAAATAATGAAAAACAGCAATATCACCCACTACAGGGTCTCGGGGATCACACGCAA
>JBCCLN010000218.1:0-7136 GCA_039026865.1 Bacteroidota bacterium
ATCTTTCTTTCTCTCTCTCTCTCTCTCTCTCTATACATATAGAAAATTTTATAGTCGAGTCACGCTCGAGGTACTCTCTGAATATTGCTTGGCGGCAACTGTGCCCCACCTCCACGTATCCCCGCGATAGTAGAGCGGAAAAGGGGAAAGACATGAACCGGAATCAATTAGGCGAAGCAAAGGCGACGATAGTGACTCTAACGAGCCGGGTTGCATCTGCCATGTGTGTCTTGTGGCCAGGGAGGAGGAGCGGTGCCGATTTTGCGATATGCGGTTGCCGGATTGGCGATACATGGTTTATAGCGCGCTTGTCGATAAGAAGGATGACCGAGACGAAACAAACCAACGAAATGATTCTGCGACAAAGAAAGGAGACCGGCCGATCAAAAATGCCGGCGCCGTGTCGACTCCTGTGGCACGGCTCGAGATCGTGTACAAGGGCCGGGTGTACAAGGTGAAGGCCAAGTACGGCGACTTTCAAGGATTCTTACGGGAGGTATACCGCGTCACGGGGCTGCCCGCCAGCCGCGCGCTCGACATGAGCTTTGAGCAGATTCCCGACCCCTTCGCCTGCGCCAGCCCCACCAGCGGAAGCACAACCGGGGGAGGCTCCAGCATGAGCTTTCGGGGCGCCGAGGCCTTTGACGCGGTTGTGGTCTGCTGCCATGCAGCGGCTACCAAGGCCAAGGCGAAGCGCTGATCGCGGTGCGGCTCGGAAGGGAGAGCTCTTGTGCGCGAGGAGAAGGCCCCAAGTGCACGAACGGCCTTTGCGGAGGAGGGAGTCGGGAATCTTGCTGTCAGTTACTGACAGCTTGTTCGTACTAGAGATTACTGGCAGTAGACGATGAGATAGGCAAGAGAGGGCTGCTAGGCCCCGAAGGAGTCTAGTTAGCTTCTAAGTAGCAAGACACTATCTACTTTGAGCAATGCATTAAATTATTTTTATGAAACAAGAATCGCGACCTCAGAATTTGTCAACCAAGTTTGCGGTTTTCAACTCTATCCTCCCTTGAACTTCTCATTTTTTTTACTTTATTCGCTAATTCCACCGAATCGTGTTTAAGTATATCGAAAAGTTTATCATCCACAAATACGCTCTTAATTTCGGTATTAATTAATAAATTTTGGAAGAAACTATATTCCAAATCAATATCATGTAAACCTTGGTCAAGTATATGCTCCCTACTGGAATTACTATCTTGGATATTATCCCTGTAACCTTTGGCGTATGGTGTTTTAAAAAATGTAAAACCTGTAATAAATACCTCTGAACAAGCAGTCGTGAGCACAGAATAAAGTGCATAAAACCCACGGGTAGGATGGTACTTTTTGAACTTACTAATGATTCCCTGATAATAGTTACGTGGGAACACGTATATAATTTCATGTGTGTTCAAGTATTTTTTGAAGTAGTTGAACATTAGTCTTAAACCGACTTTATCGAAGCGAGGTTGAACCAGATACCTAACTCCAAACTTATTAAACAGTTCCCAATCTAATGGTCCTCCTCCTCCGGAATCCATATTTTCATAAAAGCTATGAAATAAAACATCGGTTCGTTGACCCAGGTATTGCTCACTGTTTTTATCCCAAGTTACCAACACTTTATTCATACGAATCACGTAATCAAAATCATCAATAAAAGCTCCATTTTGCTCTTCATACGCTGAATCAGCGGGTCCAACAAGGGCAACTCTTTTATTACGAAAAACTTGATCAGGTCTAAAAATCCTGATACGAAACGGCATGATTAATAGGCCTATTAATGCCTTCATGTATTTCATGTTACCCCACTAAATTTTTAACCAAAAAATCTTTTTTTATTGCCAGCGTATTTATGCGGTCGTGTGTCCATTCATAACCATTCTGGCTAAGCAGCAAGTATAAATCATCGAGTTGCCGCTGAGAATAGTTTTGCACCAACTGTGCATTTTCGAAAACAAGGTAATTGGGTTGAATACCTTGTTCCATAGCCATTTCTACAACTTGACCATCAAAGCCCTCCGTATCTATCAGGAGCACTTCTAAGTTTTGGATGTTATATTCGTTTATTAGAGTTGAAAGCATCTTACAATCAACCTCCTCCTCAAGAATTTCTGAATCATCAAAACCACATTTATACAAATGCTCTTTATAAAAAGAAGCTACTTGTCTCGCTTTCCCTTCACCTTTCCATTTACCTTCATTTTTAACCGAATACATTGGTCTAGCCTCGTCCTGCTTCGCAACCGCAACATTAATCAGTTTGGCATTATCATACCCCTCATAAAACTGACTAAGTTTGTCAAAGTTCACTTTTACCGGCTCAATCAAAAAGGCATTAATTGATCCTGCTTTGACATACTCATAAATAGAATCACTTGTAAAACCATCACATGCGCCCACCTGCATGAGTGTTAGTTTTTGTCCTGATAGATGATAAAGATGCGCCAGTAACTTTATATTTTCGATGGTAGGCTTGGGTAAATACTTACGCGCATATTTTGCTCGAATAATACGAATGCCAAAAATGGCTAAGAACCTTTGAATTAAATTCTTCATTTACGATCGGATAAAATTTCTTGATATAAAAATTCAGCTATTTTGAAATCAAAGTGAGTATCAATATCAATCGATTCCTGTTGTGATAACTTAAGAAAATATGGATGTAAACCTAAACAACTCTTTTTTTCAACCATTGCTTGCCGCGATAACATTGAAATACAAAAGGTAAGTTTAAAAATATCTGGGAGGTCTTGAGATCTAGGAATTTTATTTGCATCATAGTTGAAGGGCTTACCATCTTTAATAAGAAATTCTTTCACATCTTCAATCGTAGCGAGGGAATCATATCCTTTCGGCAGTTTCCTGTATAATTCATACGCTTTTTCAAATGATGCATCTGTGACCAATGGAGTGGTCACCAATGCGTAGAGTATATCATCACAATCAATTGAAGAGGCCATATTTTCATATACCTCACTCATAGAAACAGTATTACTCGCAAAGTAATTGTTTCGGTCATGAGTCTTAGCACCCATTCTTTTCGCGATAGATAGCATATAATCATCGTTGGAACTTACAACGATATCATCTAGGAACGACAATCGCTGTAATTGGCCTATTTTAATCTCTAGAAGAGTTGAACCACAAAAGGGTCGAATATTTTTATTTTCTACTCTTACCGAACCTGATCTTACGGGTACCAGCGCTTTCATTTTCCTCATATTCGACTTTGGTTAACTTCATACTTATGATGTTCTGAAGGTAATTTGCGCTTAACAGATGAGCCAAGAGCTTCCTCTGCCTTACGGATCTGTCGAACATAATCCTTAAAATCGCCAGATTCCAAATCCAATGCTACTGTATCAAAATGAACCCATTCGACATCACCTAATTTCACATGCTTTTCTAACATTTTTGCCCCAGAAGCCACTGCCAACATCGAACCAAAAGCTCCTGAGTCATGGCTGGAATAACCCGGAGTTACATTTTCATATTTTTCTGATAATTGACTGTAGTGTTGCACCACAGCTATATTACAATCAGAATTGGGTGTAGGGTAGGCCGATACACAATGCAATAAAAAAATCTGTTCGTTATCTCTAAATACATTTAAAACATAGTTCTCATATTCTTGGTCCGTAAGACCTGTAGAAATTACAATGGGGCCCTTATAATTAGCTGCCAATTTATGATGAAACTCCTTGTGATTAGATATTGTAGAAGGAATTTTAATAAGCGCAGGATTATATTTCTGAATCATTTCAAAAGAGGCATAATCTAAAACTGAGCAAAACCATTGAATACTAAGTTCTTTACACTTTCGATCAAGAGCTTCTAACATGACATCAGTCAATTCAACACCAAGTCTATAATCTCGAAGTGTAGTACCGAATGGAGAGTAGTAATAACTTGATAGTTTATCTTGACTGTAAAACCTATCAACATCGCGCTTCTGAACCTTAATTAAGTCGGCTCCACTTTCCTTGGAAAGCTCTATCATTCTTATTAATCTGTCAATGTCACCCAAGTGATTATTGGTAAGTTCCGCTACTATCCACACTCGCTGGTCTGATAAAACAGAAGATTCAACACTGGGTTGAACATCAATCTTGGATAGAAAGCGACTAACAGTCAGATAGCTATAATTTTTATTACCCACATGGTAGAGGGTCAATCCAGACCGCTGTTTGAAGTAGTTTAATAATTGGATAAAGTAGTGCTCATGGCTATGAACCATTAGGTTGCGGTCTGCCTTAGACGAGGCGTAGTCTATTTTGATTTTTTGGCTTAGTTCTCCTTTATCAACAGAGAAATCAAAACCAAGTACATATACTGTAGGTATACAACCCTTAATATCCCCAAGAACCTTTACGACTTTCAGAGCATTGATCAAGGTAAATGATTCGTCATAGAAGCCTTCATGACTAACACGCATCGCTAATAATTCCTCATCGTCCAATTCAAAGGGAAGTGGCGGTAGTACCGAATGGTTTATTTCTTGGGGTAAGGGCTTACCAGCGAGATAATAACTACAATTGAAACCTGTATCCTTTAGGCTTTTACGAACCCAATTAGCGCTAAAAATACCAATATCTCCTTTAAAGATTTTTTCAGAATCATTGATGTTAATGACTAAACCATCTTCTATGTGATGTTTTGAAATACTATCTACAGAGGGACCTTTTCCAACAACATAAACCTTATTGGTTGTCCACCTTGAACTTATATTTCTTAGTTGGGTGTAAATACTCTCCGTGGTATCGTTTTCCATCTACCATAACATTTAGGTTATGCTCCAAAGCTAAATTAAGACCAGCTAATATATCCCATGAATTAGCTCCTTTTGGGTTCTCAAAGGACAAAAATGAACCTCTAATCACATTAATCATATTATATACACAGCACCCAAGAATACGATACTCATGGCCCTGAGTAATCTCCATAATTTCCTTAATTGTCACAGACGATGACAAACCTCTGATTCTTGAAAAGTGCTTCTGAATTTTATCACCTGATTTTAGCCAAATATTCAACTCAGGACAGGCTAACATCGATGATTGATGTACTCCTTTATTAAAGCAAGAAATCGAAATCCCCCATTCAGGAAATCCTGAAGTAAAATTTTCCGTACCATCAATAGGATCAATTACTACAATAAATCCATTATATTCATCATCAATATGATTTGCTGCTTCTTCTGTTACAAATAAATAATCCGTAAAGCACTTATCAAAAATCCCGTTCAATTTGTCATTAACTAATAAATCGCCATGGGTTACAAAGCTTTTATCCTTTTTACTAACTCTTTGGTCCCTTAGCCGTAATATAGTCTCGAGGTCTTTATTAATCTGTAATTTAACTTCTTCGAAAACCGCGGAATAATCCATTTAAAATAAATCAAATAAGCAATTATTCAATTTTACAAAACTCATAAAAGATCTGCAACGTTAGGTGTAAGCTCAACATTTTCAAGACTCAACTATACTGTTTGTGTAGACCCGCTAAACAAGTTCTATAAAGTGCCTTCCTTCTAAGTCTATAAAACACTTCCCAAAATTGTGTTTTCGGGAGAAGTTTACAATATGGCATGTCCTATAAATACGGATCGTTAGAATATGATAAACCAACTCCTTTTTTTACTTTCTGTATTAACTACATCACTTTTTTGAGTTATCAATTTTTTGTGTCAACTTCATCATATTAAACAGCCTTCTGAACTCTTCAATAATTGGGGATTTGGTAAAGATTAAAAACAATGCAGACGCTGATAAATAAATCAATGCTTTGATCATGGCAATTATATAATTGAGGTCAGAAGGAAAGAGTCTATCTATCGTAAATACCACTAAAGTTACAACGAAAAGATACTGCAAAACTTTTTGTATCTGATTCCAAAAAGAGAACCCCATACTTACCTTTACGAAGTAGCTATTTAAAAGCCAGATTACAACGTTTAGAAGTACAACAGCATATAGAAAGTAATCAAATCCGTAAAAGTAAGCCACAAGTAGTGGGAACAATTGCAGGACTCTTCTAACATTTCCAAAGTAAAAATTTGCTTTGACCTTTCCTTGCGCCAAAAAAGTATTTACTGTAAGTGCATTTATAGGGTACGTAAAACCTTTTAATACCAAAACTTGAAAAACAGCAAATGAAGGGTACCATTGTTCTCCAAATAGACCTATAATTAGCTCCTTACCAACTAAAAAAAATAATCCGGTTATGAAAACCGCAATAATCGAAACAAGATCCAAGACTTTAAAATATACCCTTTCAAATTTTTCGCTGTCCTGATGTATTTTGCTGAGGACTGGAAAAAAAACTCTATTGAAAGTTGTTACAGAATTTTTACTTATTAACGAATTCAAACTCTCAGCTCGAGTATAAAAACCAAGAGTTGTTGGATTAAAAAGTTTACCTACAGCGAGAGTATCCATTTGTTTAAAAACCTGGTCAAAAAACTGTCCGAAAAAAATATATGAAGAAAACCTTATAATCCTTCTTAATTCAGACATGGAAAATTCGAATTTGGGTCTCCATTCAGCAGTTTTCCACAACATGAACGAATTAAGTATGGCAGTTAGGAGTTGTTGAATTACTAGAGCATAAATTCCGTAACCTTTAAAGGCAAGGAAAATAGCTAATCCTCCAGATATTGTTTGAGAAATCAGAAGAATTATTGAAATTTTTTTAAAAGCTAGTTGTCTTTTCAAAATTGCCGACTGGACAATATTGAAACCACTTAGAATAAACAAAGGAGATAACCATTGAACTAATATTGAGACCTCATGATTCTTATAAAAGCCTCCAATCAATGGGGCCAAAAAAAATAAAGTAATAGTAAAAAGACTTCCTACGATCAGATTTAGATAAAAAACCGAAGAATAGATAAGATGTGTATTGTTTCGGTTTTGTATTAGTGCCGAAGCAAAGCCGAAGTCAGCGAAAACCCTCAAAATATGAATAAAGACCATTGCCATGCCAACAAGCCCAAACTCTTCCGGGGATAACAATCGAGCAAGAAAAATTGAGATTACAAATACAATTACCTGTCCGCCGTAATTGCCAACAAGATCCCATAAAAAGGCTTTAGAAGCTTTTTTCTTTAAGGCATCCATGAATCAAAATCATAAATTTTATGTATAAAATTA
>JBCCLN010000219.1:0-7114 GCA_039026865.1 Bacteroidota bacterium
TCAGTTTTAAGTAAATCAGATAGTTTTAATAAAATCTAATTTCCAAATATTTGATAATCAATCTATTGAGTAGCTTAATAGTAACGATATCCCATCTATTGTTGAATTCGTCAGAAAAGCCCGATTCTCGGCAATCCGTGATCTATATTTTCGAATTTCGGACGGAGAAGTCACCAAATAGATCACATTTTACTGATATGACTTAGTTGTAATTAGTGATATAAAATAAAGAAGTCTTTAAATCATATTATTTAAGGGCTTTTACTGACATCCATTAATCTACAAGTCGGGGTGAGAGGATTCGAACCTCCGACCTCTCGCACCCTAAGCGAACGCGCTAACCGGACTGCGCCACACCCCGAAAATAGTAAAAGTAAGAAAACATCGTCATCTTCTTCAACTTATTATTTTTTATAATCGATACTATAACAATTATCAATTATAGAAATTGCTATTAATCAAAACCTAAATCTTATTAAATAAGTAAAAATAAAACAGAATGAAAATTGTAAACTTCAATATCAAGTCTTTTTTCATATGGCCATTGGTGATATCGTTATTTATGATTGTTCCATTAAAGGCAGCCGATTCTTTTTCTGAAAACAAAGAAATTGAAGAGGCGAAAGTTTATGTTGAAGCAAAACAATCAATCAATCAAAAGCCGAAACACCATAAGCCGAAGCAAGAAAATTTGCGATGGCTTTCTTTCACTTTCGATTTCTATCCTCAAAGGGCATTAAATAAACGCCCTAAATATATACTCTTCTGTAATTTGATACTCTATGAATGAAGAATAGCTAAACGTCTAGACTTTAATTTTTTATCAATCAAATTACTTAAACAATGAAAACGAATTTTAATATTAATTCTTCCGGAGTCCTTTTTCTTTTTCAGAATGAAAATGATATTTTGGAATGTGAAGAAAGAAGGCTGTTGCGAATGCATGATTTAAGGAGGGCCTCTATACTGGGAACAGTTTATAACCAAGAGAGCAGGATCGAATATCAAGATCAGTGCGGTAATTCTTGTACTGTAATATCAAAGGTTAGTGCCATTACTGATAAAAATGTAATCCTTCAAAATGAGAAACTAATTCCTATTCATAGGATAAGTAAAGTTGTCGTTTAACTAAAAAAGGCGTCTTCTACACAGGAGACGCTTTAGTCTGGTTTTTAGTCTTTGTTCTGATTCATGGAATAAATCATCATAGATGATTTTTATAAAATCCTTTGAACATTCCGCCTTTTAGCCTCAATTCTTTATTACTCAAAATTTTAAAAGTCTCATTTAACCCGGATTCAAGACATTGCGCTGCTTGAGCAGTTGATGTAAGGTTTAAGAGCTAACTTTTCGCAACAGTCAGTAAAGCCTACGAACTAAATGGAGAGAGCGATCCCTCATGGAATTTTGGTTGAAATGTAAACCCTGATAAAGCATATCTAGGCTTAGAAATGTTTAATGGTGATCCAGCGATACATCGGAATCCCGTATAGGATAATGATAGATTAAAGCAATCATTCCCTGATGGTCTTTCATATAATCATGATGAAAAAAAGTAGCATGGAACAGATGCCTATTGTTACTACTCATTCAGCAGCTATTGATGTAGGCTCCAAGAATCATGATGTAGCAGTGGGGCAGGATGTAGCACAAGAGGTGAGAGCATTTGGCCTTTATTCCAAAGACCATCGAGCGATGATTGCTCCTTTTAATGAGCAAGGAATGACCTGCATCGTGATGGAAAGCACCGGTTCCTACTGGCAACCTTTATTTGGGGCGCTCCAACAAGTAGAATTTGAGGTTTTGTTTAGTATGAGCGCCAAAACAGAGGTCAAGGATTGGGTTTGGATGCAGCAATTACCTAGTTTGGGATGACTCAGGGAGTGCTTTCTTCCTGATGAGGAGACCACAAAAATGCGCACCTTACCGCCTCATCGCTCTTCATTGATAGCTACGTCTTCGAAGATGACCAATAAATTACAAAAAGCTTTGCAGCGGATGAAGCTTCGTTTGGACGTAGTGATCAATCCTATTGCCGGTAAAATGGGAATGGCTATGAGTAGCGCTATGCTTAATGGAGAAGAGACGGCAAGCAACTCGCTCAATGAGCCGAGCCGAGCATGAAAAAAAGTAAGCAAGAAATAGCGGTGGCACTCATAGGACATGAGGATGAAGCACTCATGCATGAACGAAATGACTGCTTTGAAAGCTATGAAAGGTGACCACTCAACATCAAAGGGTGTGCGTTGAAAATGGAAGCGTTACTCGCTTCATTTACCCAAGAGCTAGAGCTGGACCCTGAAGTCAAGCTTACCAAAAAACAGACAAAGGGCAACAACCAACCTAAGGTTGATGTACCTCCAATACAGTGACAAATTTTACGGTGTAGACTTATATGCTATCGAAGCTGTGGGTGCCAGTACAGTGAGAAGTCTTATCTCAGCAATCAGATAGAGCAGCTACAAATTTCCTACTGCTAAACATGTTCAGACTAGCTCCCAACAACAGCATCTGCGGTGGTAACGTTATTGCTAGCCGTACTCCAAAAGGAATCAACAAATTTGCCCTTGCTTTACCCAAATGTCGCCCATACCATTGATCGAACCAAAGATGGATTTTTGACCAGATTTTTTAAACCGATTGCCTACAAAAAAGGAAGAGGGGCTGCTATTACAGCTAGAGCAAGAAAACGGGCAGTTATCATCTGGAATAGGATCGTCAAAAAGGGGCCTTATAAGCCAATAGATACTACTGTTTATCAGCATAGGGTCAAAGCTCAAAAACTGGCTTCCATTAAAAAACAAATGGCTAAAGCAGCAAATCACTTTCGAGCAACTATAGGCCACTTAGGTCTGGTGCTTCCTCGATCTTACCTAAGTTAGATGATTCACCACAAATAGTGGCGGGCTGATTCAAGTAATTGATTACCGTAGTTGAATATTCATACTGAATGATTTTTGATTCCTCAAATTTGGGGAACGATGTTGTCCTCTCATTCGAAATCAATTATTTCCTATTCAGCGCATTACATCATCTCAATAAATAACCCCCAAATTTTCCATCTAACTAAGATGCAACTATTTGAAAATCAAAAACTTACAAAATAATTTCAATTAGCTATTTTATGTTATATAGCCACCTCAGCGGCACAATGTCTTGAAATTCGGGTTAATTAGAAAAGGATCTGTACAGGCCTATACTACGAAAAGAAATTTCATTGTATTTTACGTTGCAATAGAGTAGTTAGGCAATCAATTTCCCTAATGGACACATCATAACTCTATCTAGCAATTAACCTAAAACATACGATGATTTTAGTAAGGATGAATGTATCCCTTTTTAAATGTACTTAAGATTTGAAAAGTAAAAAACGCGAGGCTATGTAAGGATAAGAGATTTGACGCCAACTCTTTCAAAAAACAGTGTGAACCTCTTCAAATGCTTTAAATCTGGTGGTTGGTTCGGTTGGATTTTACGCAAGCTGGGTTTGTGATTTTCTCTAAGTTTAAATGGAGATTAATTATGAGTTAGCACTATTTGGTAAATTTTTTAAAAAAGAAAAATTAAATGAAATTTCTTGTATACTTCTCACCATTTTTTGCAACTTACAATCTGATTTAATATAAATTTTTTACACTAACCTTATTCAAAATGAAGAAAAAGACGATTTTATTAATCGCGATTGTATTTGTAAGCTTAAGTACGATTGCACAAAACGAGGTAGTAAACGGAATGCTTACCGTCAAAGACATGATAAAAATTGACGGTAAAAAGTCGAATGATGAAATCCAGATTGAGCCTAATAAGAATGGCTATGCCCGAATTGCTTTTCATGAATTACGTTTTAGGGATTGGACTATCTCAAGCGATATGCTGACGATGAACAATGGTCAAGTTGGTATCGGCACCTCCTCTATGGGATCTCACAAATTAGCTGTAGAAGGCTCCATTGGTGCCCGGGAAGTAAAAGTAGAACCAAATGGCTGGTCTGATTTTGTCTTTGAAAAGGATTATACGCTGCCAACGCTGGAAGACGTTGAAAGCTACATTCGGGAAAAAGGCCATCTCAAAGACATTCCTAGTGCCAAAGAAGTAGAAGAAAGTGGCATTTTATTAGGAGAAATGGATGCTAAACTGCTGAAAAAAATCGAGGAGTTGACACTCTATATGATTGACATGAACAAAAGAATGGTTCAGCTAGAAGAGGAAAATTCGAGATTAAAAAACGAAATTTCTAACGCTACGGATAATCAGGAATAGTCATGAGAAATCCGATTATTCTTCCGATAACAGGGCTGCTGATGCTTTTTGTTACGGCAGCCATCGGTCAGTCCAACACTTCTTATTTTTACTATTACAAAAATAAAAAGGTTCCATTGGAGCTAAACATGGACTATGCATACGTGGTACTGGAACCTGGCATCTCTTCTGCAGCACAACTGAGTAGCTATTTGCGTCCAGACTTAGAGATTAATAAGTTTAGTCAAAGTCAGATGAGTAAGACGTTACAAACAGGAAACAGTACAGAAACAAGAACTTCTGAATATTGGGCAGAAATCAAGTTAAACAAACGGTTATCCTACGCTGAATGGATGCAACAGCTTAAAAGCGACCCTAAAGTGGCTTTGGTTTCCCCTTACTTTAAAAGTGAAGCCAACGAGAAGATTGGCTTGTCCAACTATTTCTATGTGAAGCTTAGAAGTGAAAGCGATTTTGACTTGTTGCTGAAAATGGCAAGGCAGACGCGCACGGAGATTGTTGGGCAAAACAAGTTCATGCCGAAGTGGTATACGCTAAAATGTACTGAGATGTCATCCTATAATGCGTTGCAAGCGGCCAATCTTTTTCACGAGTCCGGCCAATTCTACACTTCTGAACCTGAATTATTGAACAACAACTTGATTGATGCAATAGAAGAAGTTTCTTTGAATGTGGATAAAATGGAAGAGCTTGTCCCTAATGACGCGCTCTATGGCAGCCAGTGGGGCTTAAACAACACCGGACAATATGGAGGAACAGTAGGCACTGATATTAATGCAGAGGATGCCTGGGATATTACCAAAGGAGTCGCTGGTGTGGTAGTAACAGTCCTGGATGATGGTATAGAGACGAATCATCCAGACTTACAGAAAAATGTATCCGGGAATGGTTTTGATGCCCACAGTGGGACTACACCATCAATTGTTAGGGGTTCTCATGCAACTGCATGTGCAGGTATCGTCGCTGCCAGGCAAAATGGTATTGGGGTATCCGGGGTAGCTCCTAAGGCAACATTAAATTCTGTAAGCGTCGCTTTTGGAGCTTCAGGTTGGCAAGTGTTTGCTGATGGGATCAACTGGGCCTGGCAAAATGGTGCTGACGTTATCAGCAACTCATGGGGAGCCAGAAACGGTAGTTTTTCAAGCATTTTAGACGATGCTCTAATCAATGCGCTCACGTATGGCAGAGGTGGGTTAGGAACGGTACTTGTTTTTTCCAGTGGGAATGCTGATAGTGAAGTGGGCTATCCTGCCAATAGTATTTCTACCATTCTTGCTGTAGGCTCAATTAGTCCTTGTGGCGAACGGAAAAACCCCGGTTCTTGCGATGGGGAGTACTGGTGGGGCAGTAATTTTGGAAACACACTGGACGTGATTGCTCCCGGAGTACTTATTCCTACCACGGATCGTCAGGGAAGTGCGGGATATGATTTTGGTGATTATACAACCAGGTTTAATGGGACATCCTCAGCGTGCCCTCACGTAGCAGGTGTGGCCGCACTGGTGCTAAGTGTAAACCCAAATCTTACCGTAGAAGAAGTCAGTGACATTATCGAACAGTCCGCACAAAAAGTAGGTAATTACAAATATGGGAATAAATCTGGCCGGCCAAATGGGACCTGGAACAAAGAAGTAGGTTATGGATTAGTAGATGCCTATGCTGCTGTACAGTTAGCTCAAACAGGTCAAGCATGTCAGGATGATCTTGTGGTAGATAAAAATGTTTCAAAGAAGGCCCCTGATGTTCAAGCGGCTAATCAAATGCTCACAGCTACGAATGTGATCAAGAAAAAGGGATCTGCAACTTATTCTGCGGGAAATGCAGTGCTATTGCAATCGGGCTTTCATGCAAAAAATGGAGCGTTCTTTCATGCTTATAATGGAGCATGCGAAAGTGCACCATCCTCAACCAAAGCCAGAGTCGCGAATTACAGCTCAGAAAGTGAGGCCTTAGCTCCGGAGGAGGAGATTATTACGTCTGATCTATCCGCTAATGTAAACAAGGAGTTGACCATCTATCCCAATCCGGTAGAAGGATCTTTATTTATTCGAAGCAGCGATCCTGCAGTATATCATGTATCATTGTATAGCGGCACAGGAGAACAGCTTATGGACATAGATCTGAAAGATCAATCGAATGAATTGGATATAAACCATTTCTCACCAGGCATTTATTTTCTTCATCTATTCAATACCACATCGGGGGAGTTGACGATAGAGAAAGTGATTATTCGGTGAAAGAAGCAAAAAAGGGACGGCGGGAAATGCACATAAACAAACTTTTTGCCGCTAAACCGAAGAGAGGTGAATTTCTGACCTCAATGTTAGGTCAGAAATTCACCTTTTTTTGATTAGATAGCGGACGCCTTTTATGTAAATAAAGGAAGGAGCTAAGCGATGAATGTGAATGAGCTTTTAACTGTTAAGAAGGGATAGCGGTTTTGGGGATAGGAGTGAAAATCCCGCAGGCAAGGAGAATGGGGAACAAATAACCAGGTCTTTTGGCAAGCCCCAATTATTTATTTTAAGGTTCCCTCCTTCGTTTTTGTGTACCCAAAAACACATCTTTTTATCGTTCAAAAAAGATTTTCTGTCGATCATTATGGTGTGTTTGCAACAGAAAAATTTACGTCTAGTCAGGAGTTTTGAATTTTAAACCGAATTTCAAGACATTGTAAAAGTAACATAGAGCAGCTAACTTCCCGTAGCAGCCATGTAAGCCTATGAATTTAATGGTGATTTGATCCCTACCCGAATTTTGGATGGAATATAAACCCTGATTGAGAATAATCAGGGCTTTGAAATAGTAATTGGAGATGAAGCATCGCACTTAAATCCTGTATGGAATACTATAA
>JBCCLN010000220.1:0-7109 GCA_039026865.1 Bacteroidota bacterium
GAGCAGCTCTCGAGACCAAGATAAGAGCAGCCAAAAAGAAAGTACTTGAAAGGGCAGACTTTTGTGAGGGCACGGGTACCTCCCAATCCTCTTATGAAGTTTCCCACATAATACCGTTAAGTAGGACTCTTGATCTTGCAGCCGATACCAGGAACATGAGAAAGTTTGGCAGAAAAGCTCATGATCTTTGGGAGACCCACAGCCCGCTTAAAATGTGTAAGCTTAGATGCTTTGAGGCTGATATGGAATATATTTTTGAAGTTGATCGGGAATACTGGTTCAAGTTAATAGGTAAGGTTCTCGATATAACCGAAATAAACGAAAATATTGCTATTGAAAGAAGAGTTGCCTATTATCAAATAAAAGAAAAATCATGAAAGATTTCAAAGAAATGGTTGAATTTTTAGTAAACTACCCTCTTTCGGGTGGTTTCTTGAGATTTATTGGATGCTTTGTGACTTATTTTTTGACAGCAATAGTTATTTCTGCTCCAATATCTGGACTTATTGTTGGGGTTAAAAAGGTATTGAAGTGAAAATAAAACACAATAACGTACAGAGGGAGATTGGCTTTTGCTCTCCCCTTCTTCTTTCTAATATTTTCAATGACGATTCATTCCTTAAGTATTTGGATCGAGAAGAGTTTCACGGATCAGGAGAAGAGCAGTGGGATGAAATGATCGAAGATTGGAACAGAAATCTTAAAATTGAAGAATTGGCCTATGTTAGTTCAAATTATGGCGCAATTTCTCCTGAACTTATTTGGAAGATTGTTAATTATGAGGTTTTCCCAGAGGTCTCAGATTTTCCAGTTCCGATATGTTATTATTTCTTAACAGTTAGGTTAGTAAAAGATATCTGGCACTCGGTAGCGATATTACAATCAAAAGGAGGTCTTTGGTATAGTGACCCATTCAACGAATATATGTACAAAATCGATGATATCTATAAATTTATGAGAATTGCTTTTATAGATTGCAGTCGCGTACAAGCATTGTTTATCAAGGAGACTGACCAGATGGCTTATTTAAATGGGGAAGATATATTTGGATCAAGGGTGATACATAATTTCAAGAAAAATTGAACCTTACTCATCTTACAGATCGTCAATTATCAACACTTGATTTAAATTTTAATCTTGGGAAAAAGCCATGGAATGAAAAAACCAATCACTTGCTTAAGTTAATACAGTCCTTTCAAAACGTAGAGGGTGTATGTTTGCAAAATATGCAACAGTTCAAAGAAGCATTTGAGTATGAGATAAAGAGAAGGAAGGTTGAACATTTCAGAAAATCTCAAGAAGGAACGATTCAATCAAAATTTACTCCTTGCGATAAGGCTGCTCAAGAATTTGACAAAGTAAGAAATCCAAAGATGGGAGAAATTTATCATGTATCTTGGGCATTCAAGGGGGCAAAATTCAAATTAAAAAGAATAGAGGGAAATCTTGCCTATTTGGATAACCCCAAATACAAAAGGAAAGAGTTGCTGAAAGCGAAACTGGAGGATTTGAGAGCACTTAGATGAATAATTGGGACACTATAAAGGAAGCAAAACAGAGCTGGCAAAGTGCCGGTTATGATTACGAAAAAAAGAAGTGGCTAGACAGACCTGTTTTTACAGTAAAATATAAATGGTCCAATAGATTTGAGGTTCTTCCAATAAGGGAAGCAGTTAAATTGATAGGAACCATATTTCCACTAACCCAGGATTTGGAGGAATGGTTGAAGAATGGTAAATACTCATGGGTCCTTGAACAACCAAACAACCAAAAGATATGAAAAAAAATATTAATTTAACAATCGAACAGTTAAGAAAGGAATATGTTCCTTACGAAAAGACTGTGAACATAAATAGGGCACCAACAGATGAAAGCGTTGCCCTCCTTAATGAATTCGAAGAAAAGGCTCTAAGAAATATAGTCTACAAAACCAAAATCGAACAAAACCATTTAAGGGCAATAGCGATATACTTACAAAATCAATTTGTTCATGATAGGATCGATTTTATTGTAAAGTTTGAATTAAACGGCAAACAGTTTGTGGTTAGAGATTTTGTTGACAATTTTGAGTGGAGGGGCGAGCTTAGCTCTGCTTACGGCGGGTTTGGTCATAAAGATATTTTTTCAATAGTTCACAAAAAACTGTCTGAAATGATAGCCGAAGAATTAATGTTACAATCACCTGACTTTTTAAAAAATCTTACCCATGCAGAATCAAAAATTCCATAAAGGGCAAAGAGTAAGAATTATAAAAGGGCTTTACGGCCATTACTACAAAATAGGTCAGGTCGTAAAGATAACCGGAATAGATCAAGATGACCCCAAAATCCCCTATATTACTTTAGGTAAAGGTAAGATGTTTTGGGTCTCAGATAAAGAGATTGAGCCATATAGCCTCTTCGCCGACCTCCTTTCTAACTGGAAAGTGATTGTCGGTATGATCCTAAAGTGGCTTAATGTAATTGCTTTGATCGCAATATTGATATTTTCAATCAAAAATCACGATCCATATATATTTTTCGCGTGTGCGATCTGGACAACAGTGTAACTTCAGCTAATGGAGTACCTAAAACAAAAAGAATTAAAGAAACTATTGAGGCAGCATGACAATAGCAAAACAACTAAATAAAGAATTCGGAGGCAAGTGGGAATATCTCCCCGGTCTTCACTGGTGGGTATGTGAAGAACTAGATGCAAGAGCCATGTATGTGGCTGGGGGATATAATGAATTGGGTGACTACGTACCCGTTTCCAAAGAATTTAGAAGACTCGCGCTGTACGGACTAAAAGGAGGGGTAAAATACCTATATCCTAGGGGGAATCAGGCACTTCTTCGAAGCAAATTGCTGCCTAATAAATAATAAAACCCTATATAAGGTATGAAACAGGATAGTATTAACTGGGGCATCTTGGAGCAGGACTTTTCGGTCCTGGACACCACCCAGGACGGCAAAAAATCGTTTGATGTCCAGAACAAGCTTATTAAGGCTATACTGGAGAAATACCTGGGTGCTGAACTGAATGCAGAGCATTATAAGAAGGTTCAGGTAAAAGTAATCGACAAGGGCAGCCTAACAGAGATACACATGGGGTACGACAATAACTTCATAGGGATAATAAACAGGCAGGCCGAAGAAGGCTTCCGTTTCAATTTTAAGTTTACCCCATTTCGTGTTGAATAATTTTGCAAATTAATTTTAAAAGCTTTATCTTAGCACATTATGGTAACCATCCAAGACGAAAACATTACTAATCTAATGTCTGAACAAAAAGTGACCGAAAACGCTGGACAAAATAAAGAAAAAATTGACATGGAAGAGCTCTTCAAGGAGCTTGGGCTGTCAGTCAATATAAGGAGCGGCAAGGACGGCAAGGCACTTAATATGTCGAATATCGAAAGGTACGAAGGAGTGGGTGTGACCTTAAACCATGAAAAAAAACATGTTCAAGGTGGTTGGCGGAAACCTAAAGTTCTTCGGGAGGTGTGAGTTTCCAGAAATGTCACCCAACAGACCTATGGAGGAGGTCAAAAGAATGCTTGATGCCATGGCGCACTACTGCAAGGCAATAGAGGAAAATCAGCCATGGTAAAAAAAAAAATTGTGTTCGACAAGAACCTTCCAGACATGACCGATATTAAGTATACGGACCCAGTACCTATCACCGATATTCCAAGCATCACAGACAGTCTTTACGCTGATCTAATGAGACAGTTTAACGAAGCCCTAATTGAAGAGCTCGCCAAGAATGGATTTACGTTTGACCACAGGGCGCAACTTGAACAATTTTTAAAAACAAGGGGTGAATTAGAGGTTTATCCAAATAAATTGAATATATTGCGTGTTGATGGGAAGATCGTCTGTGAATGGTGGAATACATTAAAAGTTGACCGAGATGAAAACAGCATCGCAGTTACAATCGGAGTCCCGCCTGGAGAAGAAACTAGTAAACTATAATGCATTGGGGGAGATGGAGTTAAAATATTACTTTATTAGCTACAGGGTTGACATGGGGTCAAGCACTCCTTACTTTGGAGAGGAGTTAACTGAAATGAGCCCTGTTGAATACTCGGCTTACTGGAAAGAGCTCAACCAAGAGAATCCAAGACCCAGCGGCCTAGTAGATAAAAGGATCATACTTTTTTCGCAGGAAGTATCTGAGGCTGAGTATAAACAGTATAAGGGCATAATAAACGATATACCTTAGAGTGAAAAAATTGTTACATTTTTAAGAAATCGCTTGCACGTTTCAGATAATCTTGTTACCTTAGAGTCATCAAAACAGAGAAACAGATGAACAAGCAAGAATTAAAAAAACAAATCGAAGAACTGGCAACTGAAACGGATTGCACATTTATCGAAGCTGCATCAGCGATGCAATCAGCATCAGCGCAACTTGGAAACGAAAAGGTAATCACTACAATAGGTGAATTGAAACTTGAATCAATGGGGCTGTAAGGCTCCATTTTTAACAAACAGAAATATGGAAAATTTAGTAATTGAACCAATCAAAAAGTCAGTATTTATCTCGGTAATGAATACGGGTTATTGGAACTACTTTCCAGCATTGGCCCTTAAAGGAATTGAGTCAAACTCTTCTCCAGATAATGGATTTAAGCTTATTGAGATTGATGAGAGTAGGCTTGACGAAACGCTTGAGCTGATCAGGTCAAAAGACAATGTCATGCATTTGATGTTAAGTGAGACCCGAATGGAGGCCGAGAGTAAGAATGATGCTTACTGGTTCCCAGAGAAGTATGTTTTCACTGAAGAGGACTTAAAATCAATAGCCAAATGAAAGGGAACAAGTTGCCTAGAAAGCGAAAGAAAAAGTTTATCAAGGAAATAGGGAGAACAAACTACGTGGCATTTCAGATAATAAACGAGCTTGATTTTGAGCAACATGGAATTTCTGATTGGAGGTTTCCAAAGTTTAAGAAGGGACAAAAGAGTCCTGTAGGATTTTATTAACCAACCCACAGACAAGATGAACCCTAAAGACTTCACAAATGATTTTGACCAAGTATCTGAATTTAAATTCAAAGAGAAGATGACAGCAGAAGAAATAAATGAGCAAGCCGAAAAATATGCTACTAAAGAATCAGGGTGACCACTACGGTACACAGACACCCATGATATGCTTGAGTTTGAGAAATCTAAAGTTGATTACTTGATTCAACAAACCAAAGAGATAAGAGAAGAAAACGAGCGGCTAGAAAAAGAGGTTGATAAATGGCACAAAAAGCATTTAGGTAATCTCCTTGAAATCTCCCAACTACAAGAAGAGAAGGAGAAGCTGGAAGAAGATTTGTTGACAGAATATTCATTTTACTTGGTAAAGACTCGTAGTGCTGATGATTTATATTGTTCAATTCAGGGGGTGGTTAATAAATATTTAAAAACTAAAATATGAGTGACATAAGTGATTACTTCAAAAAACAGCAAGATTTAGAGCGCAATCGCTTCGGAACTGAAAGTATGATTCAACAAATACTTTGGGACGGACAAGTTGAAGATGAATATTTCAACGATACATTTTGTGCGTTAGTCCAACTCGCAAAAGCTTGCATTGAAAATGATGAAGCAAAAAGGCAATTGTATGAAATTAATCTTGATGATTACCCAATTGAAGAAGAATAAGAGTTAACCCAACAATAAAATGAGCTGGATTATAGTAGATAAGAAGACAAAAGTGGCAATTGTGGAGCTATTTACAGAAAATCTGATTTACAAAATCAATACTGATAAGTACGAGGTATTAACGGCTTTTGATTATCTAGTTTCTTTAAACGATAAAAATAAAAACGAAAGTTTAACCCAACAATAAAACAGGAGCAAAACTTGTTTATGATGATAAATAACATAAAATCGGCAAGGCGCAGGTTAAGCAAATTATATTCAGAGTCAGAACTGAAGCAGTTAGACAGAAGACAGCTTGAAATCGTTGCAGAGTGTCACGACAATGATGGGGTGGCCAAAAGCGCCATGAAGCTCTTACGGGAGAAATTCGACAAGACTTATATGTGGTGCACTGACTGTGATGGTCTAGTTACCACCGAGGCTAATTGTTGCATGAATAGAAAGCCAGATGTGGACAATGAATTCTAGAAATTAATTTAGCGCTGGCTGTTGCCCTGGTTACCATTTGCATACAGGCAGTGTTGATTTACAAACTTAAAAAGTGGATACGTGAAAAACAGAAGAGAAGAATTCAAGAACCTCAAGGAGAGGAATGAATGGTTTGACTCTTTAAAGCCAGCAGAAAAGAGAGTCGAGGTTGCAAGGGACTTAATCCTTTCACTGAAGGCAGGAACATTTCACCCCTATGGTGGTTATTTCTCATCAGAATGCACAGTTCCCCAAACAAACTCTTCCAGATGTACGCCAAGGAGAATAAGGACTTTTTAGAGGGAATAGTCAGAGAGGCGCATCTCAGAAACTTTGCCGTTTACGGTCTAGTGCAGGAGCTTAAACAGTTATTTGATGTGGTTGATACCAAGGATTAAAAAGCCGAGATACGAGTTTGCATTAATTTCTCATCTTGAAGAAAATGTGAACAGGAAACTACAGGAAGCTTATGATGAGGGCTGGGAAGTTGCCGGTTCTGCCAGTATATATAATTGCATGCAAGGAAGGCACTGGATTCAGATACCAGTTAAAAGAATTTTGAAGTGAGGCTGATAATTACAGCAATACTGATCTGCATTAGTTTGCAGTTTCCAGTTCATAATGGAAAGACCTGGAAGACAGTCTCAATTATGTGCGATAGCACGGTTTACCTTCCGCTTAAAACTGGCTACTGTAAATTCAAATACACTCACTACAACGAAAAGAGTCAAGTATACCTGATGCGCGATAGTGCAGACAGGCCTTGCGCAATGTGGGTCAAGAGCGATGACTTGATTTACTTGCCTGCCAGGGGAAGAAAGGTTTTGATGAAAATAAAAAGAGATGGATAAAGCATTAGATTTTTTGAAAAGCAAGGGAATGATTGAGGATGACTTTAAGAAACTGGGCAGTATGACTCAGTGGTGGTAAGGTCTGTTTCCGAAATATAAAAGAAAAGTTTTGTTACTTTGTTTAAAAATTAGTAAGTTAGCATATTGAAAA
>JBCCLN010000221.1:0-7105 GCA_039026865.1 Bacteroidota bacterium
ATAATAATGATAGTAAAATTCATTTTTAAAATAATATTTTATATAAGCAGCTGAATAGTAATAGAACAACATCGTTCCCCAAATTTCAGAAATCCTGACTCGACCCCCTAAATTCTCTGAAAATAGGTGTGTATCGTAAATATATTTGTCATAATCCTGTACCATTTTAAGTTCAAAAAACATCTTTTGTAGTTTAAAAAGAGAAATTTCCGTCAGTCATTATGGTGTTTTTTGTGACATTGATTTTTATGTGGGGTCAGTATTTCTGAATTTGAGGAATCAAAAATCATTCAGTATGAATATTAAACTACTGTAAATCAATTACTTGAATCAACCCGCTACTATTTGGTGGTGAATAATCCGGTTTAAGAAGGTAACCTTTCTCTTGAGGAAAGGTATGCCTACTATGCAACTTTTCCGGGTGTCTAACAGTCTTTAATAGAAATTCAATTCCAACTCCGACTCCAATGCATTACTATCTTAAGATTACTATCAGAAATTTCCTAAGACATAAGTTTTCTTCGCTCATCAATTTAATCGGGCTAACCACAGGACTTACTTGTGCCTTCTTCATCTATATATGGGTACAAGACGAGTTTATTATCAATAAATTTCACGAAAATGACGAGCATTTATTTAGAGTCATGGAATTCCAGACCTATTCTAATGAAACATTTGCTACCCGGTCAACGCCAGGAATACTTAGCGAAAACTTAAAGCTTGATTTTCCCGATATCAAATATGCGGCCACCACTACCTGGATCAATCCCGCACTGCTCTCCTTTGAAAATACATTTTTCAAAGAAGATGGATATCATGTCAGCGAGGACTTCTTTAAGATATTTAGCTACCCTCTAATCATCGGAGATGCAAGTAATGTCTTAAAGAACAAAAATTCCATTTGCATTTCAAGAGATGTTGCCAATAAATTTTTTGGCGGTGCAGAGAATGCTATAGGGAAAACTATACGATATGAAGATGATCGAGACTTTATTGTAAGTGGCGTTTTTGAAAATATTACTTCGAAATCTACCTATGTTTTTAGCTGGGTTATTCCACTTCAAGATTGGCTAGATGAAAATGAATGGGCCACAGACTGGGGTAATAATGGACCACAAACGTACGTGATTTTACAAAATGGCGCAAATCCTGAATCTGTTACTCAAAATATCTCTGGATATATTAAATCAAAAGAAGATGACAGTAATGTGGATCTCTTTCTCAAAAAGTATTCAGAAGAATACCTCTATGGAAAATATACCAATGGAGTTCCTGATGGTGGACGAATCGATTATGTAAGACTATTTTCTGTTATTGCGGTCTTTATTTTAGTCATTGCTTGTATCAATTTCATGAATCTTTCTACTGCAAGAGCTTCTAAAAGAGCGCACGAAGTGGGTGTAAGAAAAGCGATTGGAGCGAATAGAAGTAGACTGATAAGGCAATACATTGGGGAAGCAATATTGATTTCATTCATTTCTATGCTATTTTCATATCTGCTTGTGGTACTGCTTCTCCCACAGTTTAATGAAATAACAGACAAGACAATAACACTTGAGCTAACCCCTGAATTAATCATTACTTCTATAGTAACAATTTTGATTACAGGTGTATTAGCCGGTAGCTATCCTGCCCTTTACCTAACCCACTTTAATCCAGTTCAAGTCTTAAAGGGAGAAATTAGAAGTTCACTAGGAGAAATATGGGCAAGAAAAGGATTAGTTATCTTCCAGTTCACCATTACCATCATCCTCATCGTAGGAGTTATTGTCATTCAAAAACAGACCCAATATGCCTTCACAAAAAACCTGGGTTACAACCAGGATAATATTGTGTTCTTTAGTCAGGACGGTGGAATTCCGGATCATAGAGAGACTTTTTTCAATGAATTACGACGAATCCCAGGGGTAGTAAATGCAGGAGGCACTAGTCATGGAATGGTGTATCAGCAAAGCAATACCAGCGGTTTGGAATGGGCTGGTAAATCTCCTGAAGAGAGGGTTCTTTTCGAAAATATCCGAGTAGATCATGAATTTTACGAAACTATGGGATTCGACCTGATAACAGGGCGTTGGTTTAGTCGTGACTTTAGTTCTGATACAACTAAAATAGTGATCAATGAAGCTGCTGCGAAGATTATGGGTTTCACTCCTAATGAAGCTATAGGCCAAAAAATAAGACTTTGGGATGAACATAATTTGGAAATCGTGGGTGTACTGAAAGATTTTCATTACATGTCCATCCATCAGATGGTAGACCCCGCCTTCTTTTGGTTAAAAAACACATGGAATGTAGCCGTTAGATTAGAAGCAGGAAAGGAAGTTGCTACTTTGAATGCTATTGAGGACTTATATCATAAATTCAGTCCCGGGTTCATCTTCGAGTATGAGTTTTTAAATAAAAGATATCAGCGATTGTATGAGTCCGAGCAACGCGTTGGCACACTTTCTTCCTACTTTGCCGTATTTGCTATACTTATCTCATGCCTTGGGCTATTTGGTTTGGCAGCCTATACAGCTGAGAGAAGAATTAAGGAAATTGGTATCCGAAAAGTATTAGGCGCTACCATATTGAACATTGTGATGATGCTCTCCAAAGATTTCACCAGGTTAGTTGGTATTTCCATCATGATTGCATTGCCGATCTCCTATTATTTTATGAATGAGTGGTTACAAAGCTTTGCCTATAAAATAGACTTAAGTGTATGGATATTTGTCAGCGCCGCCCTTGTTTCACTGCTCATTGCCTGGGTTACGGTAAGCTCGCAAGCCTTTAAAGCTGCAAGTATCGATCCAGCTAGGTGTTTGAAAGATGAATGAGATTGATTCATATTTGGCTCGAATTTCAAGGCATTGCGCCGCTGAAGTGGCTATGTAATCTATGTAATCTAAAATAGCTGACTAAAGGTGACGGTAAATCAATTACTTGAATCAACTCGCCTCTATTTGTGGTGAATAATGTGAGTTAAGTGCGATGATTCATTTCCAATGAATGTTTCAAAGCCCTGATTATTTCTCAATCAAGGTTTTACTCTCCATTCAAAACTAGGGTAGGGATCAAATGACCATTAAATTCATAAGCTTGCATTGCTGCCATGGGAAGTTAGCTGCTCTGTGTTCCTTTTATAATTTCTTGAAATGAGGGTTGGATTGCTCTATTTTCGATTGAACATATGGAATTAACGATAACTATATCGACTAAGCTAAAGGACAGACTAATTCATCCGGTAATTGGTATAAATTCACCTTTAATTTTTTCTTGGAAAAGTTGATTTATTTTTCGTGTGATAGGGCCAACTTTTCCTTTCCCAATAAGTGCCCCGTCAACTTCTACTATGGGGCAAATCTCTTTTAACGTGCTACAAATGAAAACTTCATCTGCATGCCTGAAATCTTGTATGGAAATGGGACCTATTCTAGTTTCTATTACCTGTGGAGCAAATTGTAACACACTTTTTCTAGTGATTCCCTCTAAAATGTGGTCTTTAGGAGTAGACAAAATTCCATCCTTTACGATAAATACATTACTTCTTGATGCTTCACTTATCTGGTTGTCTTTATGATAGATTATATCAATTGCTCCGGCTTTCACTCGCTTATAATGCAAAATGTTGCTCGTAAAATAGTTTACAGACTTGATTTCAGCATACTCACGCGTATATTCATGCAAAATGACCCTTGCGTAGGTTTCAGACGTGTGATTATTAAGATTTGTGTGAGTAATGTAAAACAAAGGAGACAGTTTTTCATCGGTTTCCTTTCCGTCTCCAAATAAGAAAAGTTTGAACCCTGCATCCTTATATTTATTCCGCTCTGACAAAGCGTCTATCGCTCCTCTTATTTCATCTTGACTAATTATAGCTGATAGTTGCATGAATTTCTGAGATCGCTCAAAACGATCGAGATGATCCTGAAGAAAACAATAGTTTCCTTTTCTCATACGAAAGAAATCAAAAACACCAAAACCTCTGGTAATACCTAAATTATGAATAGGAAAAGAAACTTCAGACTCCTTTACCACACTTCCCTGAAAATAACAATAGCCCATTATTCAATCGATTGATAAACTAAAGTAATGGCCTTTCAATCAAATTATTTGATTATGATTCAGGAAAATTATTTTTAATTAGCAAAAGGGGTTACAAGTTTTTTAATTGTAACCAACATTGCTAGAAGGTGATTCATCACCGCAGAAGCGTAGAAATCATCGCATACCCGTCTTTATAGTGAGCGATAATTTTGGCCAAATCAACACAAGTTTTCTGAGATACGCTATACAAGATCAATATTTCAAAATCCAGATATCTTTACCATACTCACCTTTATAGTTACCAATTTCATTCTGTGCTTGACTTAATGAACTGTAACCCATAATTGCTACCCTAGTAGTAATAGCTCTTCCAAAAGAAGGTATCACGGTGGGGCTTTTTTCTTCTGCGGCCAATTTTTGAGAATAATCCATTGCTAAGTCTTCGTCCAAAAAGCTTGCAATCACGATATAGTAATTGTTCGATCTAGCTGTAAGTCTATTTATCTCACCAGGTGTAGTGTCTACGGCTGTATTTCTTTTAGAACTTACAGTTTTTGGTGGAGGAGAAGTGGGACTATTATTAGCTTGTTGCTCAGCTTCATTTTCGTCTGTTGTGTTTGCACTATTGTCCGTTTCTACGCTCTCAACAGGTTTCTTGGTTTGATCAGGCTTCTCAGACTCAGTTATTTGTGCTATTTCCTCGTCTGTATCATCTGCCGTAACCATTGGCGCCAACCACCAAAATAATCCTCCCAGCACAGCAAATATTACTATCCCAATAATGACTGTTCTGGCAAAATTTCCTTTGGAAGAATCTTCTTTATTAGAGCTTTCTACATATTCATCGCTTGAAAAATCATCTCCTACTTCTGCTCCTAACAAGTCATCTTCACTATCCATTTCGTCCCCTTCTAAATCTAAATCACTGAGGTCATCATCTAGGATATCATCAATAGAGGAATCGTCTTCTGAGGTTTCAAATTCGTCAAAAGACTCCTCACCAAAGAAGTCGTCGCTTTCTTCGGAGGATGAATGATCTGATGAAGCTGATTCTTCTTTAATAGACTCTTCGCTTTTTTCTTCAACACCACTGTCATCATCACCAAAAACGTCATCTACATCTTTTAAATCATCATCCGAGAGGTCATCAAAGGCAAACTCATCTTCTGAGTCATCGTCATCAAGGGAATCATAATCAAGTTCCGGTAAACCGAAATCTTCATCATTCCCGAAAAAATCTTCATCTTCTTCTTTATTTTGATCGTCTTTTGCCATAATTCATCTTTTGACCTAGCCAAGTTATAAATAATTTAATTATTAAGAAATATTAGCTTTAGAAAGCCTTTGAGTTTAAAAGTAGCACCACAAACAGATTTGCTGGAATATCTTTTTTATCACTATTAACCTAATTCAAGTATTCGGATTCAGTCAGCGAGTAATTACGTATATAACTCTACAGATATATTGATAAAATCATCCAAGTCTTAATTACTCTAAAATCAACACAGAAAATGTTTGAATTTCTATTATAACTAATGCATTAATTAACAAAATTATTGTATTATCAATAAGTTAAGAGCTAAGTAGTAATTAACAGCTTACCTCAAACTTTATTAGTTCGTTTAAAAACGGAAACGTTGAACAATTCCTTTATAGTATTAATTCATCAATTTAAATACCAATTCAGTAAGAATGGGCCCTTCTTTTTTGGTAGCAAAGCCGATTCCTTTGGATTGAAGGTCAGCTTCGTGAAGATATTTTATATTTTCAATGACTTTTTGTAAGGAATAATTTCTGGCGGCAATTAAATATTCTTTCACAAAATATGGATTAACTCCGATGAATGAGGCGATTTCTTTGTCAGATTTTCCCTTAAAATGATGAACCATCAAAAGCTTACTGAAATAGGAAAACAGGCTATAAATGGTCAATACCAGAGGGTTGTTTCCTGGATTTGCAGTAAAATAATTTGCTATTTTTAGTGCTTTCTGTTTATTTAAGATGCCTAACGATTTCTGCATTTCAAAGATGTTGTAATCCTTACTAATCCCAACATAACGTTGAATCAAAGCGGTATTTATTACAGAACCTTCTTTAAGATTCAAGAGAACCTTCTCTATTTCATTGGCTAACCTCTTGAGATTATTCCCTATATTTTCTGAAAGCATCATCAATGCTTCTTCTTCTATTTTCACTCCTTTTGATTGGCAGTAGCTTCTAATCCAATCTGGGATCTGACTATCATATAGCTTTTTGGCATTCAAAAACACCGAATACTTCTCAAAAGCTTTGACCAGTTTCGTGCGCTTATCCAGGGATTTGTATTTGTAGGCCAGTACCAACACTGTACTATGAAGGGGATTTTGCAGGTAATTGATGAACAACTTTTGTTTTTCTTCTTTATTCCATTCCTTTATTTCCTGTGCCTCTTTCACGATCACTACTTGTCGGTCTCCCATCATAGGATATCTTCTAGCGGCGCCAATAACATCTACCAAATTGGTGTCCTTTCCATATAAAACCAACTGATTAAACCCTCTATAACTTTGCTCCAGGGCATTTTCTTCAATCGCAGAAATAATCGTATCAATAAAAAAAGTCTCTTCTCCCTGTAAAAAATAAACCGGTGAAAAGTTATTGTTTTTTATGTTTTTGAGAATAGTTGAGAAATCTGCTATCATAATCTTAAATTTAACGAGTACATCTTGATTGATTGTGTTACTATTTACCAGGCTCTGCTTGCTATTAAAAATAAATGTTACTATTCAACTATATGTAATTTGTTTTAAGAGATATTCTGGGGATTGAAATAAGACGTTGAACCATCTATGAGATGAGTGCGCTGTTTTTTTAGAGTTGACACAAAACCTCTAATGATAGCAAAGGCTCATCCGCTGGAGTGCTTCTAAAGCAATGAGTAATATTGTAATATTTTCTCAAAATCACAATTGGTTGAATAGTAACAAATAGGGTTACCATTCAGCTACTTAATAGATTGATTATCAAATATCTGTAAATTAGATTTTTAAAAATATCTAATTTACTTAAAACTGAACAATATATTATTTTATAAAAA
>JBCCLN010000222.1:0-7096 GCA_039026865.1 Bacteroidota bacterium
AAGACTTACAACTAAACCTATAAAGAATTTATCAACTCCGCAATTAGTTTATCTTACTCCTGGCTTAAGTTTATAACTTAAGTCTAAAAGACATTTCCGTTTGTAACTGAACTATCATCCCAAAACTCCACAGCCAACCTTCCAGTTCCATCCGATTAATCTAAAGCACTGCGATAAGGATAATGTTCCAATTCATAAACCAAACCTTCTTTCACGGGATTATAATGTATGTAGTCCAACCGTTAATCCATCATTTAGTCGGTAGAACAGTTGGACTGGATGATTATCTTGCTGCCCAAATTAGTAGGTTTTATGATTTCTATTCCTTTTTCCTGCGGATTTGAATAGCCAGATCATCCAGTCTTTTCTACTTTCTCGGTGATTATTGGAGATTTCATAAATCAACTTTTTGCTAATATTATTTTTTCAGATCCTGTAGAATATCAGAAAGATTGTAATCCTCTTTGGCGGCCGCGATAAGATGGACATGATTACCCATTATTACATAAGCCTATAAAATAAGTCCTTTTTACTGCTAGCAATACTTCAGGTTATCTTTGATCAAATCTTTGAAGTGAAGGCAGGATAAAGCATCTACCCATTGTACCGTAGCAACCGTGATGAAATGTGGGGATTCATGATCGTTGATAATGTATTTTGACGGCATGAAAGCAAGTTACAAACTTTAGCCAGTGGAGTATGTATTCTAATTCATCAACGCTTCGAAAATACTATTTATAACTATAGTTGCTAAAATTGACAGAAAGACTAGACCTAAAAAGTTTGACATATTCCTTAATAGGCTGCTGTAATCATCTTTCCGCCACCAAAACCTAAGCATTGATTCAAGAGCATATTCGTAATTAGTATGGTCAAATGGGTTTAAGAGAAATACAAATTTATTTGTACCATCTCTTTGATTAATCAGGATACTGTTTATTCATACTCTGGTCCAAAATGGAATATTGACCATCATTACTAGTAGAATTTCTTTATCCTGAAAATATAGGGTTAGCCAAGTTTGATATTCTTCCTTTACCAAAATCTTTAATATGTTCTAGCAGACAAAACTCAAGTCATAAACTTAAACCGGCCAAAATATTACGGATATCCTTTTTTTATTCTGATTCGGATTTTATCAACTGCAGGATGGGTTGATAGGAATAATAACATTTCTGTATTCCCAATAAACATTATCTTCTTTCCAAATTGAGTTCTATGTCTAAATTTTACAAATATTAAACGTGGTGTGAAAAAGATATTCTCTGAGACATCACTTATTTCCGTAAAAGGTACTTTTACAGTCTTTATGAAGTTGTCAACGTACAAGAAATTATCATCGATATAAACATTTTTAGCTCTTATAAAGCCATAATACAACAGAATTATAGCAAAAACTAGCGCCAACAACACTGGCAATCCTTGTATACCGGTTTCCCAAATTGCAAGAACTGTTCCTATGCCAAAACCCCCAATGCCAATGACGGGGAAAACAAACTTCCATAAGAATGTTAGTGAAGTAGATAATCTTACCTTAGACATAGTATTATACATGGTAAACATAACAAATATGACGTCCAACATTGTTATAAGCAATTTCATAATTATTTAGTGCTACATTTTGGAGCCTTAAAAATTTTCTAGCTGATTTACTAGCTTGAGCTTATGACTTAAATCTAATCACCAGTTGCAGTTTGTAACTGCTGAGTTAACCTAAAAATTCTACAGCCAGCATTCCAGTTCTATCCGCATAATCTAAAGCACTACTATAGGGATAATGTTCCGGTTCATAAACCAAACCTCTTTCACAGGATTATAGTGTAGGTAGTCCAACCGTTGATCCATCATTTCGTTAACAGACAGTTGGACCGGATGATTATCTTGTTGCCAAAATTGATAGGTTTTGTTATTACTATTCCTCTTCCCTGCAGATTTGATAGCCACATCATCCAATCTTTTCTACTTTCGTGGTGATTATTGAAGATTCATGAATCAACTTCTTGCTGGTATTTTTTTTCAAGTCCCGCAGAATGTTAGAAAGGTTGTAATCCTATTTGGAGGCCGCGATATGATGAACATAATTACATAAACTTATAATATATGTCCTTTTTCCTGCTGGCAATACTTCAGCCTATCTATGATCAGATCTTTGCAGTGAAGGCGGGATAAAGCATCTACTCATTGCACCGTAGCAAACATTATGAAATGTGGGGATTGATGACCGCTGATAATGTATTTTAAAGGTATAAAAAGCAAGTTAAAACTTGCTGTTTATTGCAAGAATCAAGTTGCAGACTTATGCCAGTTGGTGTCAATGTTAGAACCTTACCAGGTAAGCCGTATATCGCGAACGTATCCAGAAAATTCGTGGTCTTCATTGATGGTGAGTTTTTGGTATGGTTTCAACTGGTCTGAAAAAAAGACGAAGATAAAAGCAAACCGCGGGTTCTGGATTCCAACAATTGAAAGGAACACGCAAAGGGATCGTGAAAATAATTTAAAGCTGGAAGCCATGGGTTTCAAGGTTTTTCGTTTCTGGGAGCACGAGATTAAAAAGGACCTCGGAAATTGTGTTAGTCAAGTGGTTGAGTTTCTGAGGTCGAGCTGAGCCCTTCTCAATTGTGAGTTATGGGATTTGAAAATGGGCTTATTTGAGTGCATTCTCAACCTCACGTCATGAAACTAAAGACCAGCTGAAATCCGTAGGCTGCCCTTCCAAATAGCTCATTCTTCTAAGGATTTTTAGCGCCTGTTATTCGGCTTTACTCAGTTACAGTGATCTCAAATTCTCCTTCAAATGTTCTATCCTTGCCATTTGCAATTTGGGTTGTTCGGATTTTGATTTTATGAGTACCCACAGCATTCCCTTTGATTCTCACAATGCCATCATAGTCACTGCTTACCCAAGAAGGAAATTCAACAAATCCCTTTTCGGTTTGAGGATCGTTAATCTCATAAAGGTATTTGATTGCAGCCAAGCTGCAGAGCTTAAAAGTGAAAATCCAGGACTACAAACTCTCAAAAGGAAACAGTCGCTTGCAGACTTGTCCCGGTCGAAATCACCGGGGAGGAGCAGATTGGCGGTCGGAATACACTTAAATAGGCTTGTTGCACTTTGCCATATGCAACTATAGCGGCTGTTATGGAGCTTTTATCAGTTCGAGGATATCATCAGTCTGCGAGTTTAGATAATATTGAATTGTAAGTAAATGGTTAAGAATCAGTTCTGAGACACTATTCGTGGTAAGGTTTCCGGTATTCAGGTAAATGATCTTCGGAGGGGTTCCACGAATCGCGTTCAGATCCACGAAATCAGAGTCAAAAGTTACTATTGTAAAGTCGTGCGTTTTTGCATAATCAAAGATCTCAAGGTCTGATGCATCTTCAAGTCCAACAAATCTCACTTGTTCGCATTCAGAAAAATCGTCAGGTAGTTTCTTGAGTATTTTTGGTGAGATATTTTGATCGAAAAGAAGCTTCACTGAACTGAGATCAGTCTTCGTTCTTTGTCTGCAGCGTAAGCAAGACAAGCATCAATCATTTTATCGGTTATCTCTTCAAAATCAGACTTAATATCCTCTCGGCTCATACCGTTGGAGAGCCAGTTAAGCACATCATAGACAGAGATTCGAGTTCCCTTAATTGTAGGTTTACCGAATCTCTTATTTGATCTGATTTCTAAGACTTCTTGATAGTTCATATTGTAAAGATACAAAATCTGCTCTTGGGCGATTATGCTCCGTAACGACAAGGTATAATGAGTGGGTATTAGAAAGTACCAACCTCTCGTCTCGCACATAGCCACGTCTTAATTTAAGTTTAAAAATACTGGTGGGCTTTCCAATACCCTCAAAAACATCCTGACCCACCTGGCTTAAGTTTATAACTTAAGCCTAGCGAGTTGCAGCTTCATACCATAGTTGTTATTACAGCAGACAGGTGTAACTGCCGCAGTCAAAGACTTTTTAATTCTGGCTTCTGGTGGATTAATGGGCTCAAGTCACAGACTTAAGCCAGAGGAGGCAGTTTGACATCTGCATCGCTAGCATTTGTTAGGAACTTTATTTCATCCAATGCCTTAGCTGCTCTAACCTAGTTTTGGCTTGTTCTTTACTAAACTCAGCTTTTGGAAGTTGTTCCACTAGTTCATACTCTCCAACATGCAAACTGTGAATGTCCGGCCCTTTATCAAGCATATTATATTCACCACAGGAGTTGCACCTGATAATATCAAATGCATAATCGGGAATGCCTTCTTGTTTCTTGGTTATAAAGGTTTCAAGTTTAGCTCCACAATTGGTACAGTCTTGCGACAATGTTTCCACGATTTTAGTTGGACCTTTAAGTGCGGAAGTGATTTTGAGCAGCCCGTTCATAAAAGATCCGTAAAGCCATTTGTTCAGATCATCTTTAAAGTCAACTAGAGTGATATTACTCAGTTCGAGAAAATAATCACCAATGAACTCTTTTTCCTCGGTATCGTATTCAGACTTTTGGAAAGAATTTAGGCCAGCTCTAAGTTCTTTTCTAAGGACTTTAGTTGGGCTGTTTTCCTGCGCATGTTGAATGAGTTTTTCACAGCATTCGTTAAGAAGGTTTGTCATCTTGCTGCAAAGTTCAGGAGAAGAAGGGTTCAATCCTCTATTTTCCCATTCCGCAACTGTGAATTTATCCTTCCGCAGAAATCTATCTAGTTCCTCGACTATTTCGTTCATACTGGGATATTGCTCCTAAAGCTTAATGTATAAATCCGTAGCTTAAATCTGCGGGCTGGCTTTGTGAGGCTATGATTTCATACATGACGTCAGGTGTATTTTATTTTTAATCAATTCTTGATCTTCTAAAATGAAGTTCCTCCCAATTATCAGGTAAATAGCCTTTTAAATAGGCTGCTTATTCAATTTTGCATTTAATCTTTCGATAATATGAGGAGTACTGTATGAACCCCATTGCTCAATTCCAAATTGTCCCTAGTTCATTTTTTCACATTCAGATTCGGGAATTTCCTTATTACTATCCCAATGTTCCCAAATGTTAAAAACAGTACACATTTTTGACATTACAGGTACATGGAAGAAGTAAATAGGCTTGGTGAAAATAGGTTCAAGAGGCATGTTGCCCAAAATTTTCCATTTACGGTTGTAAAATCCACCTTCAGTTGTTCCAATTACAAAAGCAACTTCTTTTTGTGAGATTTCATCAATCGAAAGATTATTAATATCACACTTAAATTCATAAACAGCAATGTATCCCTCCAAAAGAACTCGACCAAAAGCATAATTTTCAGAATCAGTCTTAAACGCAAAGAAGTCTCCAGAATTCGTTTTGATCTTTCGTTTTACCAGTTTCTTCTCTTTAGGTAGTTCAGATTGTAATTTTATTTTTAATCGTTCAAGCTCTTTAGCTCTTTTTTTATCCCCGTTCCATTTGATTAAGTCCTCCCCCGAATCAATGATTTCCAAAGCTTTCTTTTTTACATTTTCTAACAGCCTTCCATATTCATATTGAGTTGCTGCTAGGCTTAGCCAAAAAACAGAATGCTCATCAATATCAGCATCTTGATTTTCAATTATGAGTTCTTCTGTTGCTTGTTCATTTGACAAACCTTCAAAAAGTTTTTCGGTATAGTGATCCTTAATATCTAAGGCAAAGTCATCTTGAAAAATTTTATATCCTGATGTTCCCATTCTTTAAATCATCATTGCACCTAAAGCCTAACTAATATGAGTATGCGCTCCTGTGGCTAGAAACTTCAAAACATCTATTCCGAATCGTCCTTTCAAAGAGCTCAGTTTGCATATTCATTTTAGTGTTTGTTAGCCTCAATTCTTATTTGGTTTAAATAAGATCATCTTCTATTTTGAACATTACGAGGAAAAATAATTTTAGATAAGTACTGCGGAAGATAATAAGCCGATTCTATTTGCATAAATTATCTTCTCGAAGTCAACAAAAATTGAAGCAATAAGTATAACCCTGATGATTGAGTAACATATCGCAACAGGTGATTTAAGTTGAATATTTGATTCATTTGAATCAATTCTAGCATTTCAATTACAGCAGTCAGCCATCAGGTAGGTTAATTGGCTAATATGGTTGCCAGACACTAATTGTTTTGTGCTAGCAAAAGACCAATCCCAATTTCGATAATAAAACCATCGAATTCATGTTCAATTGGACCTTGAGTCAAATCAGTAAAGACTGTCCCTGTATTGTCTGCTGAGACAAATGTTGAATTACCCTCAGCTCCTCCTTTAAAATAGTTGCCGCTAATCGATACAAGCCATTTGTCACTTAAAACCTTGTTGGCCGAAAGTCCTATTGTATACCCGATTTTTGGTTTATTTTCAATGTAATCCCGTTCGTCAGTGCTGCCGTATATAGATGTTCTCTTAGCATAAGGATGGACACCTCCGACAAAGCCGATAGATGGCTCAAAAAGGATCAAAATACCTTTTTCGACTAGTTTAAACACTGGGCCGACTGTTAATATGGGATTAATTCTGTTCTTTGACTCCAGGTCAACAACAAACTTATCAGTGTCAAATCCCAATGTATATATGCCTATGTTAACGTTAAATCCTATCGGAAGCTCATTTTTGAAAAAATGATAATAGCCAATAGAAGCCGCAAGTCCCTGGTTTTGCATTTCCTGTCTGTCTAATCCTGTTACGAACTTGTAAGGAGAATCAATTACTTTTGCCGTATTAACTCCGAAATTAAAAGTCATGAATTTGTTGATATCCTGGCTGAATGTTGCAGATGAAATCAAACAAAATAGGACGATAGTAATACGTTTCTTCATTTTTATTTAGAATTTGTACTTGTTCATAGGTGGGTAATTCCGACCACTTATTCACATGAAAATACCTGAATAGGATTACCAACTTTATTCAAAATTCGAATATAAATCAAACATCGTGAATGGAGAAATCCATGAGGAAAAGTGAATGGCTAACGTCCATGTATGAGGTGTGTGCTATCACTTTGTGGACAGCACTGAAATAGTGAAGTCTGCCGGTGCTTCCAAAGTTTGTAGAAAGCACTGCGTTGTGAAGTGAAAAACTCCCGCAAGCTGAGATTTCCAAAAGACACA
>JBCCLN010000223.1:0-6996 GCA_039026865.1 Bacteroidota bacterium
AATTAGGGGTTGCTTTGGATGAAAAGCAGTAACTGCTCATTAGTTAATAATTAGGCACCTTCGCCAAACATTATAAGTATTAATTCACAGGGTTCTTCAGACTCATTCCACCATTTGTGGTGTACATTAGCAGGAATAAAGACGGTATTTCCCTCAGATACTGTTACTGGTACTCCATCTACAATCCCTTTTGACGTTCCTTTAATCACAATTCCCATCATTGGAAAAGGCATAGCTTGCTCACGTGCATCTTCACGGACCCTATCACCTGGAGCCATACTCAGCCAGCCACTGCGAAGGCCTTTTTCGTAATAGAAAATGGAAGCATTTCCCCCATGAACCTTTCGAGTAGAACTTGGCCTGAATGGAATGACTTCCGGAAAACCCTTTGTCCAAAAGTGAAAGGAGAATGCGTTCATCTTGCCGTTGTCATCTTCGGTTGGATTGAAACCCTCCATTTCATAGTCGTCAAGTGGTGCATAGTCGCTTGAAAATGCTTTTACCTGAGCGGTCATTGCATTTATCTTACCTTCATGGATAGCTTTTAATATGCCTGCTTCGGCACGATAAACGTAAGTTGGTTCTTTTGGTAATCCTTCGGACAGAAAGACTTCCCATTTCTTTGATTCGAGTTCTTTACCTGTAACGGTAATCGTCCATTTTCCATTTACTTCGGGAACCTCGATTCCTACAATTCTGGCTTTAGTTGCGTGGCGGTCACTTTTGTAATCTTCTACAAAAGATTTGATAATGGTCTCTATTTCAGTTTTGAGTAAATTAGAAGTTTTCGTAAATCCCTCCGAAGTAGATTTCTGGCCATTAGTAATTTGCCCATTGGCATTGCATAAAAAAAGGGTGATTAATGATAGAATCAACCATGTTTTGCTGTCATTTAGATTTTTCATTTGAGTTATTTTTAATTTTTTCAATATCCAAATGAAATGAATCTTTCCCTCTCTTATATCAATAGAACAGGACTTTGTGATGAGTGAACAGGTATTTGGGATAAGCGAACCGGGCTTTGTGATGAGTAAACAAGTATTAGGGATGCTTGATCAGTAGTTGACGGATTTGTGTCACATACTGTTTAGAAACTGGAATGGTAGTTTCATCACCTTTTACCTGAATAGTCATACTTCTACTGCTCGAATCCACGACTTCAAAGTATTTGAAATTAATTAAATACTTTCGATGACATCTATAAATTGGCGAAATAGCATAAACCAATTGATCTTCAACATTCTTCAAACTGGAACGAATTACTTCTTTTCTCCGCTTTCCATTTTTTAGAAGGTGGATGTCCACATAGTTTTCATTACTCTCTATGTAAAGAATTTCATTGAAGTAAAGCTGAATAACCTTGTCATTTGGAGCCTTAACAAAACAGCTTTCATTAGATGCTATCGAAGAAATCTTACTTTTTTCTATATAACTAATCAGTCCCAAAACAAAAAAGGAAACAGTGATACTTATCGAAAAGACTCTTCCACAGACGAACAAATATTCTTTAAATGTAAAATCCCTAAATCCTCCCAGATAACTTTTGTACAAAAACATTAAAGCTCCAACGAAAAGCATCATTAGTGAATACCATAAAATAGCTTTACCTAAGGTCCATTTTTTGAATGATTTTGGAAATAGACTTGGGATAAAAAATTCCCATACGTAAATGGCCAATGAAAAAAGAATACCTAGCGAGAACAAAAGAAGATATTCATAAAGTGCTCCTGTTGTATTTTCAATGTGAAAAGGCTTGAATATAATTATGAAAACGCTACATAGAGCCCCAATAAGAAAAACCCAAAAAACATTTGTTTTATTATTCTTGGGTCTGGGAAAAGGAGTTTCAAAATATCGAATCATTTATTTCTGATATTAACTTTTTTAGCCGTTTAGGATGGGGTGCAATATCTTTAAATACCCATCTTAAACCACGGGTATACCCTTTGGCACAATCTCCTGAGTGACTGTTCACCTTCGATCACAAAACTTAGCAATGATAAGCTCTGATAGTTATTATTTTCCATTTGTTTTTGGAAACTAAGGATTGCATCTCTAAACGGGTGGTATTCTTACCCTCCTGCGGAAAGGAAGAGTCTCACAGGTAGCTTTTTAAATTTACTTGAATATTCACTGTCTATCTTTAGTAAAGAGTTGTTTTCCCAGATTATGCCAGGACTTATGGCAATATACCTACTCTAGAGTTCAGATTTTTTATACATGGTAAATAAGGTAAAAAGCTCTCCAGCAGATGCTTCGAAAGATCCGTCTGAATAGCCAGAGCAAAAGTACCCTCTGCAACTATGGTCGATGTCTGGCAAAACTGAGTCTGTATTTTGGTTGCACGCCTCTTAAGCTAAGTGATCTCCATAGGCAAGGTTCCACAGAGGCTCTAGAGCTGAGCTCTATAAGTCGCTTGAAGCCTTAGTTACTCATCCAGTAGTGCGAGAAATTTTGTGAATATTCCTCCTTTGAAAACGGTTTAACTTTGGATAGTAGTTTGTTAAGCTATTTAACTTTTATTTTTTGATAAATTTCCCTTGGAAAAATTGTCCTTGGCTTTTCAGGTGAATCCAATAAATTCCCGGAGGAATATTTCGAACAAGGATTTCAAGCCTATTGTATGGAAGAAATGCTTTGTCTAAATCATACCATAGTTTTCCAATAGAGTCAAAAATTCTGATACTGTAAATAGCTTTACTTGTGTTTTTTGGAGGTTGAATAAAGATTAAGTCGTTTACAGGATTAGGCATTATTTTCAACGGAATAATTTGTAAATCTTTTGTGCTTACCAGGTTCGAAATAATAGATTCAGCGTTATCTAAATTCTGGGCTTCCAAATATGAAATACTTTCTTCATATAAAATGATTCTATCAATCGCATGTCCTTTAGACCTTCCACATATTTCCACCGTATAAGTTCCGATAGAATCAAATTCTACAAAAATACCGTGCGGGTCATGATCACTCGTTCGGGTTTGCCAAGTCCAACTTCCCAAATTATTTTGATAAACTTTAAAATATCCTCCTATAGAACTCCCGTTGGGGTTAGGGGTGAGCCCCGAACCACCGGGATGCAAAATACTACTGTCTTTCTTAGCATAAAATTTGGCAGCCCCTTTTATCCGCATCCAAGAATCATTATGTTCCGTATTTTCTGTTCCTTGAGCAATTCTACTTCTCCATTGAAAACGATAAGTACCTATTGTAGAAATATTGATTTTGAAAGTTAATTTAGAAAGGCCCACTGTGTTATATAAATTGGGTCCTTTGTAGTGTAAGTAACTCTCACCTGTATAGCCACCAATAGAAGTTTCGTTTTCCCAATTTCCATATTCGAATGCAGACTCGGCTTCAATAACCACTAAACCATTCACTTCTTCAAATATGGGAAAATCCTGGCCTTGTAACGGCTGGACAAAGAGAACAAACACGATAAGTAGCAATTCAGTTGAGAAATACATTTTTTTTGAGTGTTAAATCATTAGCTAGAATTTTAGTTAAAAAAAACCAGATTCAGTGAGATAAAAATCTAATTTTAGGGTGAAAATCGTTTTTGATCCTTTTAGGTGATTTCCCCAATTTAAAAACCTATCTTGGATAGTCTTCAACCTTGTTTATTTTGCATATATATTAGTTCTTCGATAGATGTTAGACCTGCACCTAATTCTGACTCGGTGCTGAACACCACCAAGAAAGGAGGAAGAAAGAACAAGGACAATACATGAAAAAATACCCCCATTAATCATCGATTAATAGGGGTATGTAAAATACTTCTGTATGTATGTTTATCAATTAGTCCTATCTGAGCAAATCATACCATTTAGAATTGATAGTTTGCAGTTAAGAGAAGGTTTCGAGGTGCTCCCGGGCCGAGTCTAGATGGGTTTAGACCCCCTAACCAATACGTTTCATCAAATAGGTTATTGACTTTTAACGTCAACTGCATGTTTGTATAACTCGGCCTGTAGTACAACGCAGCTTCGAATACCGTATAGGACGGTAGTAACACTCTGTCTGTATCATATGTAGGGTTGTACCAGGTAAATCTCTCACCTACTACTTGAGCACCCACACCGATGCCAATACCTTTTAAGGTATTACCATTAAAATCGTAACGGCCCCAGAAGTTGGCATTATGCTGCGGTGCTCCTCCGATTCTTTCTCCAATGAAAACTTCTATCGCATCTTCTACAATTTCTGCATCGTTGAAGCCGTAAGAAGCGACAAGTTGAAGATTAGGAGCCATATACCCAGAAATATCCATTTCAAAGCCTCTACTGCGTTGCTCACCACGGGTGCTTAGATTATCTAGATCGTAGGTGTCTCCAAGTAAAATATTCTTTTGGATGATATCAAAGATGGCTAGGTTGGCAAATATCTTTCCATTCAGAAATTCACCTTTGAACCCTAGTTCTGTAAGACTACTCTCAAGCGGATCAAATCTAGCAGGAGATGCAGCCCAGAAGAACCCTTCTGCCGTTGGTGATAGCGATACGGTATTGGTATGAGGCTGAAAACCTTCCAAGTACGTGACGTAAGCGCTTATACTTTTAGAAAGTTCATAGGTTAACCCTAGTCTGGGTACAAATGCATCGGTTGTGAATTCCTCTTCATCCTTTTCATAATTAAAGATATCGGTAAACGACTCATATCTCAAGTTAATCAAGGCTGAGAATTTACCCACTTTGAATTGGTTCTGAAGATAGAAGCCATTGGAGGTATTTAAGTTCGCAGGTATAGATAATTCCGCAAGGTTATAGGCATTTGTATTTCTAGCCCCATTGAAAGGATTCGCTAGGTTGAAGTGTGGAACAGCAGGTACCGGCATGGTTACGCCGTCTACAACCATTGTTTGGAAATCAGCTGCATTGTCTGGGTTAAAATTAGACTGACCTCCGCTGGTAGTTAAATATCTTCTAGCACGTAGGAACCCAGCACCTATTTTTCTTTCCCATCGAGTCGCATCATACCCGATTAAGATTTTATTGGTTATGTTTCCACTTTCAATCGTGTAATCAAAATAGGCAGTTAAGTTGTCTGTTTCCCAAAATTGTTGCCTTCTATCGTATCTCAATCTAGCAAGTGTTGGGATCACATTCCCCTCAATGTCAACTGCCGTACCATCCACTCTATGCTCCGCCAAGTCTTCCTCCCACGTTTGTTTCATATACTTAGCATTGAACCCAAAGTTGTCCGTGAACCTTTTACTAAAGCTAGTGGTAAACGTGAGCTCATTGTTCTTGTAATGATCGTTAGCCGCCCCTACATTCAGCGAAATGGGTGTACTATCGATATCAAATTCACCATTAATAGCCCCAAAAATAGGCTGGCCTCGATCCAGATTCCCAACGCTATTGTTATAGATCATTTCAACATTTAATGCGGTCGACTCATTAGGCACATAACTCAACGAAGGGGTAATTAAGAATGCATTATTGTTGACTAAGTCTCTGAATGATTTAGCCTCCTGATAGGCAGCATTTATACGATAAAGCAAGGTTTTCTCCTCGTTTAGAGGACCTGTGAGATCTAGGGCTGCTCTGAGTGTAGCAAAACTTCCGGTAGAAAAGGAAACCGAACCTCTTTTTTCTTTTAACGGTTTTTTGGTCACCATATTCACCGTACCTCCCGGGTCCGCACTGGAGAAAGTTACCGAAGAAGGTCCTTTTATCACTTCTACTCTTTCGAGGTGCGCTGTGATGGGTTGTAGGAAGTAATACTGACGGGTACGCAAACCATTTACAACCTGACCATCATCTGCCTGCGTAATGCCTCTAATGTTGTAGTGGTTGTATATACCCGTGGGAGCTACATTACTTACGGTCCGGACCGCATCAACCAACTGAAATGCTTGGCGATCACTCAGTAGCTCTTTAGTTACGGTAGAGATCGATTGGGGGAGTTCCCTATTTAGCATGGCTATCTTAGAACCGGAAAACGAGTAATCGCTATTGTAATCTTTTCTCCGCCTGCCTACTACTTCTACTGTTTGCAACGTTAGACTCGTTTCGGTGAGGACTATTTTTCCTAAGTCCATATCACTACCGGAGCTTATGTCGACATTTTTTGAAAATGATTCGTAGCCAATATAACTGATAGTTAGTTGATAGTTTCCGGGCTCCTTTAATGCTAGCGAGAAGCTGCCATCTGCATCACTATTGGTTCCCAATTTAGTACCGGTACCGCTAGTGGCTATAACGGTAGCTCCTATAACAGGTGAATTGTCAGCGCTTGTAATGTTTCCACTGAGTGTTTGTTGTGCCATAGCCTGCACCATAAAGAGCAAGCAAAACATTATTGTGTAAAAAACTTTAATCATATTCATTAATGGTTAAATAGTTTTTAGATACAATTTTTGTATTTCTTGAGGTTTGATATCAGCAGTGTTTGATTCATGTACTATGGTGCCTTCTTTCATGATCCTAATGCGATTACCAATCTTTTCAGCATTGAAAATATCGTGAGTTGCCATGAAAATGCCAGTTCTCTTATCAGTTCATCCTTTACACATCTCAGGAAATTTTATTCTTCTGTAGAATCACCCAGATGCAACAGTGTTGCAAAAGTAAAAATTAATTCGATAAACGCAACTTTGTTGTGTCATCCACAGAATTGCCATACATATTTTGCTAAGGGGCATTGTCAGAATACGCCATTATGGTTTCCTGGCCTGCATACACAAGGCTAGAAAACTAAACATGGATCAAAGGGTCTTGCCAGATCAGTCAACCCTAGGTACTCAGCATCCCTCTTTTCAGTGGCTTAAGCCCACTTCATACAATCCAAAAATATGTACTCACTGTGGTAAGAAAAGCATGAGGACTCTGTAGGTATTTTTACTCAGGAGAGTGCTGATTATTCCTGGCAAATTGAACCCCTATTCCTGCGAAAGTGAACCCCCTTGTATACCATTCGATTTCATACTTTCAAGATAGCTTATTTCTTTTTGTTTTTCCTCAATGATTCTCCCTGAAGTTTAATACGATGGGCATG
>JBCCLN010000224.1:0-6901 GCA_039026865.1 Bacteroidota bacterium
GAGCCTGACTGCATTAAGGTTATTTACCTAACCGTGTTAAAAACGGCCTCTACTGCACCATAACTCAAACTTATCAATGTATTTTGTTTTAGGGAAAAACCCTTTTTTTGGATGACTGCTTTATTCACCACCACATAGTGGCGGGTTGATTCAAGTAATTAATTTACCGGAGTTTATTGGTCGTAAATGAGGCTTTTGAAATTTTGAGTAACGAAGCGTTGGGCCAAAAGGCGGGTTTTTCAAAAGGATGCTAACATTCATACTGAATGATTTTTGATTCCTCAAATTTGGGGAACGATGTTGTCTTCTTTATTCAAAATCAATTACCTCCTATTCTAACGTGTTACATCGTCTCAATGAATAGCACCCTAATTTTTCGGGTTAAACGGCAACCTCCACATGATGTAATAATCGAAAGCGGTAGAGTTATTTCTCCTGGTCTTTCCGAAACCAGGGATATCGAATGTCTTCAATACTCCTTCTCCATTTACCTTCCTATAGGTTTGCCAGCGCATAGTGAAGCCCATGTAAAGATCAGACATGATTTTTCCTCTTAGGTTAAGGGTAACTTCTAGCCATCTAGCGCTTAAATCAGCATTTGAAAACTCGAAATCTTGCGTACCAAAACCTTGATCGCTGGTGTAATCCAGATCATCTTTGAATGCTGCCCGGGCATAGCGGAGACCAAGCGAAAGGACATTACCACTTTTCTGATCTTTCACAAAATTCCAGTCACCCCCAAAACGAAAGTACTGTCCTGTATTTACATAATTGAATGTCTCTCCTCTTCTATTTTCTTCTGTTCCCAAATCTAAAACCGCAATTGCTCTGTTCATCGTCATTCCAGCCTGTATCTCATGAGTAGTCAATCCTGATCCAAAAAGGGTTCTTCCGGTTCTAATGGCATTAAAGCCAAGCATTAGATCATGAGGAGTCCAGTTTACCCTTTCTTGGGGGGTATTTTCTTGGGTAGTATCTGATGGTTGGGCCACAGACATCAAAACTAATGATCCTAACCAAAGGCTAAAAATATACTTCAACATTGGTGCCTATTTGGCGATTAGTGACTCTTCCAGGTATAGACAAAGAGTCGAAAGTATATCTTACGGTATCCAAATTGCCAAAGAATATGGACGGATCACAATCATCATCAAAGATACTTATCTGGAACTCATAGCTCACTATGAGTTCGAAACTGGAAGTATCCGATGTAAATAAAAAAGAGGTCTGATCTGTAGTTGCATTTAAAGGAAGCTCTGCTTCAGTTGAATCACTTTTATAAACACTATTGGAATAAATTATGTCCTCTGAACTAATAACGAAACCTACGCTTTTGGATGTTTTTGATTCTAAATCAAAAAACTTTAACACCATGAAATCTTGCTCATCGTTTGTATCGCAGTTTTCAATGTCATTGCAAGAGATGAATAAACAGATAAATGATATAATAAGAAGGAGTTTCTTCACCTGGCGGTAAAATTAAACCTTAAAGGATTTTAAAAATGTTACCTCTATTTTCAATTAGCTTTGCATTAATAGAATGAAAACGAAGGGCTTAAAGAAAACCAAAGTCAACATTGTCACATTAGGGTGTTCCAAAAACTTGGTCGATTCTGAAATAATGCTGACACAGCTGAAAGGCAACAATATTGATGCCATTCACGAATCTAGAAAAGATGACGCAAATGTGGTGGTCATCAACACCTGTGGATTCATTGATAATGCAAAGCAAGAATCTATAGATACCATTTTGCGATATGTGGACGCGAAAGAAGAAGGGAAGGTGGAAAAAGTTTACGTATCGGGCTGTCTTTCCCAGCGCTATAAAGAAGAGCTAAAAGAAGAAATTCCGGATGTAGACGCATGGTTTGGCACTGGAGATCTGCCCGCATTATTAAAAAAATTCAAAGTTGATTTTAAAAAAGAACTGCTGGGAGAAAGGATCACCACTACTAGCAGCCACTATTCTTATTTGAAAATTGCAGAGGGATGTAATAGACCATGCAGCTTTTGCGCCATCCCCCTGATGCGCGGAAAACATATCTCTAAATCAATGGAACAAATAGTTTCTGAGGCAAAATCATTAATTAGCCAAGGCACAAAAGAAATTTTGTTGATCGCTCAGGATTCTACTTATTATGGACTAGACCTTTATAAAAAAAGGATGCTGGCAGAGTTAATGAATCGGCTGGCTGATGTAGAAGGATTGGATTGGATTAGGCTTCATTATGCCTTCCCAACAGGCTTCCCTGAAGATGTGCTTAATGTCATAGCTGACCGGCCTAACATTTGTAACTACCTGGATATCCCACTACAACACGCTTCCGATCATATGCTAAGAATGATGAGAAGAGGCACCACAAGAGCTAAAACAGAAGCGTTACTCGAAAAAATGAGAAATAAAGTGCCGGGTATCGCTATTAGAACCACACTTATTGCCGGACATCCGGGAGAAACAGAAGATGACTTTGAAGAGATGCTTGATTTTGTTGAAAAGAATCACTTTGAACGATTGGGCATCTTTACTTATTCACACGAAGAAAACACCTACTCGCATCGCTTCAAAGATAATGTGCCAGAAAAACTCAAACAAGAACGCGCAAATACTGTGATGGAGTTGCAGGAAGAAATATCCGCTAATAACAATGAGTCAAAGATTGGGAAAGAATTTAAAGTATTAATTGATCGCTTTGAAAGTGGCAATTTTATAGGTAGAACAGAATATGATTCTCCAGAGGTTGATAACGAGGTGATTGTAACGGCTAATGATTCGTATCTTAGTATTGGCAATTTTGCTCAAATAAGAATAACAGATGCCACCGCATTTGATCTATATGGTGAACCTGTTGCCAACTGACACGTTACATTTACGTGCGAAAAGAAACCATCCCTCTAAGAGAAACGAATTGTTTTTCTAAAACCTTTATTGACTACATCTCCGGAAATAAAAAACTAACTCCTCATTATCGAGCTTTTCCTGCCAAAGAAAATTTCAAAGAAGTTATCGAATCAAAAAACTTTGATGAGGCAAAGCGTAAAGCTCTTGTAGAGACCCTTTTTGAAGACTATCTGAACCTTGAAACCTCAGAGTCGGTTTTGCATAACATCAACCTTTTAAAAAAGGATAAGGCTTTCACAATTACTACAGGTCACCAACTTAATATTTTTACAGGACCCCTATATTTTATCTATAAGATTATTACCGTAATTACTACATGCAGAGAGCTAAAAAAGACGTATTCAGATTATGATTTTATCCCTATTTATTGGATGGCCAGTGAGGATCATGACGCTAAAGAGATTAGCTCTTTTCGCTATGAAGGAAAGAAAATAGAATGGCAAACTGATCAAACAGGGGCAGTAGGAAGATTTGATCCGGCTTCTTTGCAGGAAATTGCCAAGTCGTTACCCGAGCGTGCCTCGTTTTTTGTCAATGCCTATAAAAATAAAAACCTTGCTCAGGCGGTCAGAAGCTACGTCAATCATCTTTTTAAAGATGAAGGTCTCATTGTTGTAGACGGTGACGATTCACGACTGAAAAGAAGTTTAATTCAGGTTATAGAAGAGGATCTTTTCACTCATACACCAGAAACACTGGTCTCTCAGACCACCAAAACACTCGCATCGGCAGGTTATAAAGCACAGGTATTTCCACGACAGATCAATTTTTTTTATCTTAAAAACCACCTGAGAGAACGAATTGTCCGAACTACAAAAGGTTTTGAAGTAGTTGGCAAAGCTATTCAGTTTAGCAATGCTGAAATAAAAGAGTTAATCCAAGCCCACCCCGAACAATTCAGCCCAAATGTTATTCTCAGACCTCTTTATCAGGAATTGATTCTTCCGAATCTTGCGTACGTTGGAGGCCCCTCTGAGTTGGTTTATTGGTTACAACTTAAAGCTATTTTTGAATATTTCGAAGTTCCCTTTCCTTTATTAGTGCCTAGAAGCTTTGCAATGATTTGTTCGAAAAAAGACCAGGTGAAATGGAATAAAACCGGGCTCACTACAAAAGACTTATTCTTAAGCGTAGACAAAGCCTTTTCTAAATGGATCCCACAAAACATCAATGGAAAAGTAAACTATACCGATGAAATAGAAATCTTAACCGAGCTAAGTGAAAGAATGAAATTAAAAGCATCTGGAGTAGACCCAACCCTGACACAGCATCTTGAAGCGCTTCACACAGGTTTTAGAAAAAAGATCCGGAAAGCCGAAAAGAAAATACTGAGAGCTGAAAAGAGGAAACATAGCGAGAAAAGGGAACAAATTGAATCCGTAAAGAAGTCTCTCTTCCCAGGGGGCAGCTTACAGGAAAGAGAAGAAAATTTTCTCCCTTATTACATAAAAGATCCTCAGTTTGTTCAGGAATTAATAAATCAATTAGATCCTTTTCATTTCGAAATGCATTTACTTTTTGAATAGTTAGATGAATATTACAAAACCAACCTTATTGATAGATGAGGCGAAATGTAAGACAAACATCGCTAAAATGGTTGCGATCGCGAATAGGGCGCACGCTATTTTACGGCCTCATTTCAAAACACATCAATCCGCCAAAATAGCAGGTTGGTTTAGAGAAGCCGGTATTGATCAATGTACGGTGAGTTCTGTTTCTATGGCTCAATATTTTGCGGAAAATAACTGGAATGATATTACCATTGCCTTTCCTTATAATCCGCTTGAAGCAAATGAAATTAATCAGTTAGCGAGTGTGGTTGAGCTTAACATTTTGTTGGAATCTGAAGAGAGCCTTCAACATGCTAAAGATCATCTTACCGAAAAAGCAGGTTTCTTCATTAAGATAGATGTTGGTACCCATCGGACTGGCCTGGATCACAAACATGCCAGCACTATTTCAAATCTGGCCAATACGTCTTCTGATCAGTTGACCTTCAAAGGATTTGTGGCACATGCAGGACATACTTACAAAACAAAAAGCAAGAAAAACGTCAAATCCATTTTCGATGAAGCTAAAAATATACTTCTTCCCTTGAAAGCAAAATTCGGAGGCATTCTTTCTTATGGAGATACCCCTTCATGTAGCATGATAGAAGATCTTTCTATGTATGATGAAATCAGACCTGGAAACTTTGTTTTTTACGATTGGATGCAACACGAAATTGGATCTTGCAATGTTGATGAGATAGCTGTGTGCCTGGCCTGCCCGGTAGTAGCGCTGCATCCGGAGAGAAATGAGGTGGTTATTTATGGAGGAGCAGTACATTTATCAAAAGATCAGGTAGAAAGTAATGGCGAAACCTTGTTTGGGAAAGTAGCAAGACTAAAAAAGTCTGGTTGGGAGTCTGAACTAATTGGAAACGTTATTCGCCTTTCTCAAGAGCACGGCATTCTCCAATTACCAGATGAATCCCTCGCTGAGCTAAAAGTTGGCGACCTCATTGGAATCATTCCCGTACATTCGTGTCTTACCGCAGATTTACAAGGAAATTATTTTTCTACAAATGGAGAACACATTGATAAAATCATCAAAAATTAGTACACGCCTTCCTTTTCACCTAGTCATTTTTATCTCCTTTTTTGGTTTTCCAAAAACAGATCCCGCAAAAGATTCGCTGGATATTATGATCGGTCAGATGATCATGGTAGGGATTGGGGATTTTAATATAGCAGATAGTGATGAACCTATTTTTCAAGAGATCAAAAACGGAAAGTTAGGTGGAATAGTCCTTTACGAAAAAAACATACTTTTCGAAAGTCCTAAACCGGAGCTGGCGCGGCTGGTAGAAATGCTACAAAAACAGGCAGACATTCCTCTTTTTATCGGCATAGACGAAGAAGGAGGCTTGGTCTCACGAATGAAAACCAGATATGGCTTCCCAAAAAGTGTCTCTGCACAGTACCTTGGAGAGCTGGACCATGTTGATTCCACGCGCTTCTATGCCAGACAAACCGCGAATATGCTCAGCAGTTTAGGGATCAATATGAATTATGCACCTGTCGTAGACATTAATCTCAACCCTGAAAATCCGGTCATCGGTCAAATAGAAAGAAGCTTTTCCAAAGATTATCACAAAGTGATCAAGCATGCCTACATAGTAATAGACGAACATAGAAAAAAAAACGTAGTCCCGGTTTTAAAGCATTTTCCAGGCCATGGTAGCAGTAGAAATGATACACATATAGGTCTGACGGATGTAACGGAAACCTGGCAAATGGAGGAAGTATATCCCTACTCCGCATTGATAGACAGTGGAAACGTCAATGCAATAATGACCGCTCACATTGTGAACAGAACATTAGACAAAACCAAAAACCCGGCTACTCTCTCGAAAAGAGTTGTAACGGGTTTGCTAAGGGACTTTCTGCAGTTTGATGGTGTGATTATCTCAGATGATATGCAAATGGGTGCAATAAATAATGAGTATGGTCTTAGAGAGGCCATCCGACTTTCGTTGCTAGCAGGTGTAGATATTCTTTTATTTGCAAATAATGTCCTTGATGGTGATCGCGTTTCATCAAGTGTCATCCATTCGATCATAAAAGATTTAGTTTTTGATAAAGTTATTGGCATAGATCGAATCAGAACTTCTTATAAACGAATTATAAAGCTCAAAAACGAGATAGGGCTCTGTGATAAAGGTTATTATGAATCCTTAAAAAGAAGGCTAAAAGACTATTAGAATCCTTTGCAAAACTGGATTTTTGGTTCAAATCGAGGCTTTCAGAATTTTAAAAGTGTAGTTTGCTGATCGTAAATGAGGCTTTTTGAAATTTGAGTAACGAAGAATTAGGCCAAAAGGCGCGTTTTTCAAAGGATCTATTAATTAGTGTCTCTAAGAAAAGACGAAAAACACGTTATTGACACCTACAGCGTAGTTTTTTAGAGAAAAGAATGAATCGAAGCTATTGTATACTGGAATAGATTTATCACTTTTCA
>JBCCLN010000225.1:0-6860 GCA_039026865.1 Bacteroidota bacterium
ATCAGGAGAAGGTAGAAGTCAAACGGATATCGCTCTCAAAGGGAATCAAATAGACCTAATCAAAAAAATCAATGAAGTAAACAAAAACATTGTGGTAGTTCTTATGACCGGCCGACCTGTGCCTTTAACAGAGGTTTCGGAAAACTCAAAAGCCATTCTACAAACCTGGTTTGCCGGCTCCGAGGCGGGAAACGCAATTGCAGATGTGTTATTTGGTGATTTTAGTCCTGCGGGTAAACTCCCGGTATCGTTTCCTTATCATGGAGGCCAAGAGCCACTTTATTACAGCAGGAAAAGTACAGGAAGGCAATTTAATAGAGAGAACAATGTGTTTTGGTCGCATTACACAGATGGTCCGAATGACGCCCTCTATCCTTTCGGTTATGGGTTAGCTTACACTACATTTGAATATAGTAATCTTGATATAGCCAAGACAAATAAGGGTATTTCGATAAGTGTAGATATTACCAATACCGGTGAAAGAGCCGGTACAGAAGTGGCACAACTTTATATCAGAGATGTAGCCGCATCGCTTGCCAGGCCCATTAAAGAACTAAAAGGATTTCAGAAAAAGAAAATTGATAAAGGCAAAACACTATCCATTGAGTTTAACCTCACTATAGAAGATCTCTCGTTTTACAATACAGAAGGCGAAAAAGTGTATGAACCGGGAGAATTTGAAATTATGGTAGGACCAGATTCAAGATCAGTTCTTTCCAAAAAGGTAATTTTAGAATAAGGCACATTAGAATCCTTTGCAAAACTGGATTTGTGGTTCAAATCGAGGCTTTCGGAATTTCAAAAACGTAGTTTACTAGCCGTGAATAAGGCTTTTGAAATTTTGAGTAACAAAGAGTTGGGCAAAAGGCGGGTTTTTCAAAAGATTCTATTGATAAAAAATGGTTGATACTTTGAGAGTCACTATTCGGCCACGGAGCATTTTAATATTTTCCTTAAATGAAAAAATAGATTCGACTATTGCCTAAATACGTGCACGCATATAACTGTGTCGTAAATATTTATAATGTTGGACGAATTATTCACGAAGTTTAACGAATCATCCATTTAGCCAACATTTTTATCAATTAATACTGATTAAGCTTGCCAATTATTAAATTTTTGACAGGTTATTTTTTATGAAAAACTTACTTTATTTATCGCTACTCACCATCGCAATACTTTTTTTCTCATGCAGTGACGATGATTCCACTGAATTGAGACTGAATGGGACAGTAATTCTTGATGGAAGTTCTGTTGAAATGTCGGATGGTTTAATAAGGGATAATGGATTTGATGATTCTGACTCAACCTACGGTTACAATTTCTATTTGGCAAATGGAACCGTTCAAACAGAAGATGTCTTTATTCAATCATCTGGGGGAATTCTAGTTGGTCTTTTGTTAGTAAATCCTGGAGATTCTTTTGTTCCTGGCACCTTTGACCTCAACTTTATATCAAGGAGTGAAAGACACGCTAAGGTCTACATTTTCCAAGATGAAGTTTTCAAATTCGCAACTGAAGGAACAGTAACAGTTAATGGCTCTGAGCAGTCTTACGAGATAACCATAGATGCAGACTTTGCCGGTGATTTGACACTTACTGGATCCGTAGAGGGGGAGTTTCGTTTAGAATATGGATCTTCTGACTAAAAATGGAAATCACTAATGCTCAAACTTATGTTTCATAAGCCTTTATTTACGTTACTATTCAGCCATATTAAGCTGCATTATTCACTAAAAATAGGTGAGTTGATTCAAGTAATTGATTTACCGTAGTTTAATGTTCATTCTGAATGATTTTTGGTTCCTCAAATTTGGGGAACGATTTTGTCATCTTACTCGAAATTAATTGCCTTATATTCAACGTGTTACCTCATCTCAATAATAATACCGGAGTTTTCGGGTTAAGCTGCTCTAGGAGATACTCTGGGGATTGAAATAACACCTTGAATCCATCGAAGAGATTGGTGTGCTGTTTTTTCAAGTTAGACGCGAAGCCTCTAATGGTGGTAAAAGCCCTTAGACTTATAACCTGAAAATGGGAGTTTTTAGCTCCTTTATATTTTGATAATCAATTAGTTACGGAATAGGGACTGCTTTTTTTTAAATACCTTTTTTACAACTTATATACAACAAAAAATCATCTTTATAATTACGGTTTTGAAATCACTATCAGGACTGAATTGTAAAAAACTCATGTTAACCCGAAAATTCAGGTGTTATTCATTGAGATGACTTGAATCAACCTACCATAATTTGTGGTGAATCACCTCATCTAACTTGGCACCAGTTCATTCATTAGATCACAAAAAAATGCAGCATGAATGGCTCTCTTAAAACTAATAGTATCCTATACGGGATACCTGTTTTTTCAGGCTCACCATTCAGCGTTTCAAAGCCCTGATTCATCCATCAGCGTCATGCATTTAAACCAGAATTCCATTACGGGATATAGCTTTACCATTTTATTCATAGGCTTTATCACTGCATTTTTCCTCAAGTCAGTATCCCTTATGTTCCATCTAACTAAAAATGCAATTATCTGAAAATCTTGAACTTAACAAAGGCACTTTTAGTTAGCGATTTTATGTTAAAGAGCTGCCTCAGTTTCAAAATGCCTTGAAATGAGAGTTAAACTATAAAAGAATCCTTTGCAAAACTGGATTTGTGGTTCAAATCGAGGCTTTCGGAATTTCAAAAACGTAGTTTACTAGCCGTGAATAAGGCTTTTGAAATTTTGAGTAACAAAGAGTTGGGCAAAAGGCGGGTTTTTCAAAGGACTTCTAAACAAAGAAGTTTCATTGTGCCTGCCCTTTTTGGTAGTCTATTATTGTTTGTAATAATTATAGAATCTTTAATCCTCTAAAAAATCACTGATAATTATTTCAACTAGGATGGTTACACGCCATGGGTTAAATTAGTTGTTCCTATAAATAAGTGTATTTGAAAGATCACTGATTAATGATTTGACACACAAATTTTAGCATATAAATAAAATTTTAACATATAAATAAAGGTGACCATAGAATGAATATATATAGGTGTTTAGTATTAGTTACTGTTGCATACGCACTCCTCGTTGTTCCGGTTTGTGCACAGCACCATGATAAAGGCTTGCATCACTGGGAGGTTCCAAGTAAAGATCCTGACAGGATTATATTGACATTTCATGGTGATCCGGCAACAAATCGCGCAGTTACTTGGCGCACAGACAAAAGCATTTCTCAGGCAGTTGCACAAATTGCAGAAGCCACAGTGAATTCAAAGTTTTCAGAGACTGCTATCACCGTAGATGCCACAACGGAGCAATTTGACCTAGGGCTATATAAAGGGAATACCTCGCTAATCGTTCATTACCACAGTGTTGTGTTTGAAGGACTAAAACCTGACAGGTTATATGCTTATCGTGTCGGAGATGGAAAGGATTACTGGTCTGAGTGGATCCAATTTCGTACAGCTAAAACCGGTTACTCTCTCACACAATTTGTTTATTTTGGAGATGCTCAGAATGATGTTCTCGCTCATTGGTCCCGTGTGATTCGTATGGCTTATCAAACAGCCCCCCAAGCCTCATTCGTTATCCATGCCGGAGACCTTATCAATAATGCGCATCGGGATTATGAATGGGCAGAGTGGTATAAAGCAGGCGGCTTCATTCATAGCCAGTGGACTGCCATACCTGTTGTTGGAAATCATGAATTCTGGCCCGTCACAAAAGGTGAGCCGAAGAAGCTCTCCATTCAATGGCGGCCACAATTCACGCTTCCTATTGAAAAGGATTTGGTGTCAGAACTGCACGAGACCGTGTATACCGTAGATTATCAGGACGTTCGAATTATCGTGCTCAACTCTAATACTGAATTGGAAACACAGACTAACTATATCAAAAAGCAACTCGAAAATTGTACTGCTAAATGGAAGATTATCACCTGCCATCATTCTATATTCTCACCCGCTAAGGGGCGCGACTTCCAATTTGCCCGAGAAAACTGGAAGCCACTTCTCGATAAATATGATGTAGATTTAGTGCTTAACGGTCACGACCATACTTATGCGAGAGGGCATGTACCTGTTCGAACCACTGACTCAGATAATCTTGGTACTGTTTATATAACTTCAGTCAGTGGCCCCAAACAGTACCAACTCGATGTCGATCAAATGAAAGCCTATTCAACTCAAGGATACCAGTTGGATAAAGCAGGTGAACAAACCCAATTCTTCCAGGTCATCACTATGGAGAAGAATACATTAACCTATGTGGCTTATACTGCGCTAGGAGAGGAATACGACCGTACGGTAATTACCAAAGATTTTAGTACCGGCAGGAAAGAACTGTGGCAGAAGGGAGAATAGCCCATCAAACCAAATGGTAGGCTTTTGTTTGAACGTCTCCTAGCATTTTGGTAAAGAAATTAGCTTATATATGAAAACCTTTCAATAGGCCAGTGGTCATTATATCCATCCACCCAGAAATTAGTTGCCAACTCTTCTTCCGTACTAAGGCAACTATCCAAATCGGATTTAATTAATTCTTCTACCATATCCTGACCAATAAAGACAATTTCATTTTTCCTATCCCCAAATTTTTTATCCCACCCAGATTCAATATATTGTTGGTTTTCAATAAAGCCTACATATCTTATGCGCTCCTCAAGAGGCATACTACTCCACCATACACCTGCGCTCTCAGCCCTTAGTGATCCACCTGCCTGCCCCCAAGTCAATGCTTGTTCAGGACGCGACGCGATCCAAAATAGTCCTTTGCTTCGTATGACTGTATTGGGAAATTTATCTTGAACATAGCTCCAAAACCTTACTGGGTCGAATGGTTTTCGACTCCTATAAACGAATGAGCTGATCCCATACTCTTCTGTCTCAGGGGTGTGTTCTTCTTTGTTTAACTCTTCCAACCATCCTGCACTTTGCTCTGCTTCTTCAAAATCAAAAAGGCCGGTATTCAAAATTTCCTTCGGGCTTACCTTGCCAAATGACGACTCAATAATTTTAGCAGTAGGGTTAAGTTTTTTTATGGTGGAACGAAGAACCCCAGTCGTTTCTTTGGTTATGAGATCTGCTTTGTTCAATATAATCACATTGGCAAACTCTACCTGATCTGTTAAAAGATTCACTATTGTTCGATCATCTCCCTCCATATCCGTTAGGTCTCTGTCCATTAATCTTTCGGGACTTCCAAAATCTTTAAAAAAATTAAAGGCATCAACCACCGTTACCATGGTGTCAATATAGCTGAATTCGGAAAGGTCTATACCGTTTTCTTCATCTACAAAGCTGAATGTTTGTGCTACTGGCACAGGTTCGCTTATTCCAGTACTTTCGATTAATAGATAATCAAACCTGTCTTCTTTCGCCAATCTTTCTACTTCAAGCATCAAGTCTTCCCTTAGTGTGCAGCAGATACAACCGTTACTCATCTCCACCAGTTTTTCTTCGGTTCGGGAGAGCGTGTTTTCACTCTTTATTAGATCTGCATCCACATTTACTTCGCTCATGTCATTTACGATAACGGCTACCTTTAATCCTTCTTTGTTGTGCAGAACATGATTTAGAAGAGTGGTTTTGCCGGCTCCCAAGAATCCACTAAGAACTGTGACAGGTAACTTTTTTGCTTGACACATTTGATTTTAAAATTTTTATTCAACGTAAGATTGAGGAAACTTCTACTACGATTGCTTTACATGTTTCCAATTAACTAAATGAGCGATTGCTATTGTGACTCCTCCACAGGAAGTCAGTAAGGCCTCTCTCCATTCTGGTTCTAATAGCTGTCCAACACCAATTAGTATAAACCCTAATATTGCAATAATCAATGCCAATGACTTTTGGTGGTGCCTGCGATAGCCATGTATAAGTGCATTAGCGGCAATGAAAAGGCTCAACAGAATAATTACGTATTCGACCCAAGGATTGTCAAGAAATTGAAGCCCAGCTAATGGCGCCAAGCTAAGTAGAAAGGGTAAGGCAGCACAATGTAACGCGCAGAGAAGTGAAGCACTAAATCCAATAAAATCTAAGTGTAAACCGATAAATTGATTCTTCATTTTCTGATAGATTGTTTTTATAATCTTGTAATATAATTTCTGAGTTATAAATGCAACAATGTTGCATTTATGAAGGTTCATTGTATAAAAAAATTACTTGGGTATTTGTAGTGCTGGCGTTAGTACAGGTAGCTTTTCCTCTTTTATCGGGATTTGTTAAGTTGGTAAAACCCGCCAATTGACTACATATGCAGGTGGCTCAGTGTTGCCATTGATCTAAAAAAACCGTTACTATTCAGCTACTTAATGGATTGATTATCAAATATTTGAAAATTAGATTTTATTAAAACTATCTAATTTACTCAAAACTGAACAATATATTATTTTATGAAAATCATTTTCTGAGTTGATTATTTCAATGAAAATAATAATCAAATTTCATTTTTTAAAATAATATTTTACATGAGCAGCTGAATAGTAACAAAAAACCATTACCTCGTTGGTATACTTGAACGTGAAGTATTCAGGAGGCATTTGCTCTATGCTCGTTAAAGTCATAATTTCCGACTACTACCAGGCCCATTACTACAATTACATTATCCGTTTGAAGTGCTTCTGTTAACCCGCATTATTCACCACAACTAGTGGCGGGTTGATTCAAGTAATTGATTTACCGTAGTTGAATAGCATCCTTTGCAAAACTAGATTTTTGGTTCAAATTGAGGCTTTCAGCATTTCAAAAACGTAGTTTACTGGTCGTAAATGAGGCTTTTGAAATTTGAGTAGCGAAGAATTCGGCCAAAAGGCGGGTTTTTCAAAGGATTCTCTTAATAAATAGCTCTCGCAAGCTGCAAACAAAGAA
>JBCCLN010000226.1:0-6822 GCA_039026865.1 Bacteroidota bacterium
ACCTAAAAAAAGCAGCATGATATGAGCATTGATATTCAATTCAAAACTGAACGATTATATGAGATCGTTCAGATTGGTGTGCACGAAGGGAAAAGAGTTCAGGAAATTGACGACATCAAGCATGAGGCTTTGTGCTTATTTGAGGTGAAAAGTCAGCCAAATGGAAGCTTCAAGCAACCTGATTATTATGTGATTTATGAGCATTTTTCACAGGATAATTTTTTTGGACAAGACATCTTAGCAAATGATGCAATAAAGTTTGCTCATGCTACCTTACTATCCGTTCCTGCGTCTGTTTCGTTACAGGTAAATGACGGAAAGTATTATGAATTTTTTGCAGCTTGGGTCAATGAAGGAAAGCAGGAACAGCTACAAAAATTCTTTGAGGCTTCACAACCCATAAAGGAAAAATACGGTCGTCCTGCGCCAATCTTTCACGTTCAATTTCAACCAGCTATTAGCACTGACGAAACTCCATTCTTTACTTCCTCGATTGCAGGTTTAGTAGAGTGGGATCACTACTCAGATGTTGATGCTTTATTAGGTAACAAAGAATTCCAGGATTTGGCAGCACCGTTATTCGGAGAAGCAATTTCACGTATGGAAATGATTTTAGGAAAGGCTGTCAAACTTTGATGGCCTTTTCAAGCAGTTTTTGTGGACAAACGTGATTATATGAAACCCTTTAATCAGATTTTTCATTATCAGGATACATTTTTTACATTATACTTTACCACAAAATAATGTTGGGACTTTAGACTCGAAATTTCCAGTCTACCTTGTCAATTCCAGCAATGCCACCACTTCCACATGAGATGTATATGAGACTTAAAAACGTCCTTTATGGAACGTATGAGCTACTTTTTGAAGTAAAAAGTGTAGGCGCGGACAAGATTCGGACAAAAGCATGTTCATTTATCAGTTTTTTCCTAGATAAGTTGGTAAAATGTTGATAAATACTTCTTAATTTTTGAAATTGGGTGAAAAAGATAAGAAGTTTCTCATAATTGCAACTCAAAATGCATCCCTTCCTTAACTAACTCATTGTAACGAGCTTTATTAAACTGGAACAGGTTACCAGGTCTGCCAGCTCCTGCGGATTTCACTTTCTCTGGAAGCTCATCCAAAATTTTGAGATGGCTTATTTTCTTCTTAAAATTTCTTCTGTCAATAGGCCTGTCTAGCAAAGTAGTATATAGATGCTCAAGATCAGAGAATGGAAATTTTTTATCAAGCAATTCAAATCCAATAGGTTGATACTTGATTTTTGCTCGTAATCTTTCGATGGCTATGCGCAAAACTTTCTTGTGATCAAATGCCAGTTTAGGTAGTTTCTTGATGTTGAACCACTCGGCTTCTTCTGCATCTGTACTAGCCTTGAGTTTTTCAAATTGCGCTGACTTTACTAGCCCGAAATACGCAACAGCCAATATTCTTCTTCGTGGGTCTCTGTCAGGGTCACCAAAGGTGTAAAGCTGTTCGAGATAGTTGATTTTAACCCCTGTTTCTTCCATCAATTCTCTTTCAACAGCGGCTTCAAGTGATTCCTCATCTTTCACAAATCCGCCGGGAATAGCCCATTGCCCTTGAAAAGGCTGGTATTTCCTTTTAATGAGAAGGACGCTCACTCCATTTTTTTTACTGTAACCAAATACAATGGCGTCAACTGCTACTTGAATATTTTGTGTTGTTTTCACGCAATAAAGTTACGGCTTATTTGAGTCAATTGAAATACTCATTTAAGCAACAGATATTGATTAGTGTATTTTTTACGCAAAAATGTTTGATATAAAATATTTTAAGTTTTTATTTGCGTTATAAATACGCAAAAATGAAATGAGCAAAGACGACAATCTTATCAATCAGGTTAGGAATGGTGTTATTGCGAATTGCATGTGACCTATAAAAACAGATCATACACATGAAATACTTGAATTTAGATCCTGACTTTACTCCTTTTGGAAAATCAATAGCATTTGATGCTTTTACCTTCAATGGAGGAGAACCTCACATTAAGATCAAAGAAGAATTGAAAGATTGCTCTGAAGTTATGATAACAGCAAGAGTCAAGACCTTTAATGATTTCGGGTTCGTCTTGGTTGCGGTGGATGCCTTGAGAAGGATGAAGGTTCATTCCATTCAACTAACGCTTCCGTATTTTCCAGGAGCTAGACAAGACAGGATTATGATTTCAGGGGAGCCCTTAACTGTGAAAGTCTATGTTGATTTAATCAATGCACTGAAACTTGATAAGGTCATTGTTTTCGATCCACATAGTGAAGTAACTCCTGCCTTGTTGGATAACGTGGAGGTGATTCACAACTATGACTTTGTTGGAGAGGTGTTAAAGGATTACGATGATGCAGTATTAATTGCACCAGATGGAGGTGCTTTGAAAAAGATATATTCCACGTCCAAGTACTTAGGTGGTATTCCTGTTGTCGAATGTGGAAAGTCCAGGGACGTAAAAACGGGACAATTAAGCGGCTTTAAGGTTTATGAGAATGATTTGAAAGGCAAGACATGCATAGTGGTAGATGACATTTGTGATGGTGGCGGGACATTTATTGGATTAGCTAAAGAACTAAAAAAGAAGAACGCAGGTGGCCTGATACTCGCAGTTAGTCACGGCATATTTAGCCATGGTTTTGGGGACTTACTTTCATTTTATAAAAAGGTCTTCACGACAGATTCATTTAACACAGTTAAGCAAGAAAATGTGAAACAGATCAAATTAAGTCAAATACTAAAGCTATGAAATGAGCATAAAGACTAATCATCTTAAAATATAAAACTAAAGTTATCGCGAATTCCATGTGACCTATTGAAATAGATACTAAACACATGAAATATTCAGTTGAGCAGGTAATTCAAAAAATGACTCGTAAGGAAAGGCCAAAGTTCTTGTTCTTTTGGGGGCATCAGCCAAGCAAGGATGGATCTATTTCTGCCAGTTGCTTTAGCCAATGGTGGAAAAGTGCATTTGAATCAGATGGTCAGACCTATAGAACTGCGGAACATTGGATGATGGCAAAGAAAGCTGAGCTTTTCGATCCTGACCGTGTTGAACAAGTGCTTCAAGCAAAGTCTCCGGCTCAAGCAAAAGCTATTGGGAGATTAGTAAATGGTTTTTCTCAGGAAGTATGGGATAAGCAGAAGTACGAGATTGTAAGACAAGGTACGCTGCTGAAGTTTTCTCAGAACAAGGAACTAGCTACTTTTTTAATCAATACAAAAAAGAGAATATTGGTAGAAGCAAGTCCGGTAGATCCAATTTGGGGTATTGGATTGGCTAAAGATCATAGAAATGCAAGTAACCCTTCAAAGTGGAAAGGTGAGAATTTACTTGGGTTTGTACTAATGGAAGTAAGAGATGAATTAAATGGTATTAAGCTATGAACCTAACAAAATTATATCGGCCTGTAGGGCTCAAGGAGCTTGACTTGATTGAGGAATCATCAATGAAAGCATTTCCTCCAAGGTTGGAATGGCAGCCCATATTTTATCCAGTGCTTAACGAGGAATATGCATGTGAAATAGCTGAAAAATGGAATACTAAAGATGAATCATCTGGTTATGCTGGTTTTGTAACCTCTTTTGAAATACCTGTTTCCTATTTTGAGAAATATGAAGTGCAAAATGTTGGAAGCGCACATCACAATGAATTATGGGTTCCTGCCGAAAAGCTAGAAGAATTCAATGATCAAATCCATGGAAACATAAAGGTCATAAAGGCTTTCTATGGAATTGAATTTAAAGGAGTGCGTAAGTACTAGTCGATGAAAATTGAATTAATAAAAGGGGATATAACTGAGATTAAAGTTGATGCAATTGTCAATGCTGCCAATTCCTCACTTCTCGGCGGAGGTGGAGTAGACGGTGCTATTCATAGAAAAGGTGGAAAGGATATTCTCAATGATTGTTTAAAAATAAGGAATAGCCAAGGAGGATGTAAAACCGGAGAAGCCGTCATTACAAGTGCTGGTAATCTTCCTGCTAAGCAGGTGATCCATACGGTGGGACCAGTATATCAAGAAGCAAATAGCAAAATGGATGACTTGCTTGCGCAATGTTACAAAAGCGCTATCGAGCTATTACTAGCCCATAATTTGAAGACTATTGCTTTTCCCAATATCAGCACAGGTATTTATCGCTTTCCAAAAGACCGTGCAGCGGAAATAGCGATAAGAGCAATTAAAGAATATGATCAAATAGGAGATTTGGAAGTCCTATTCGTGTGTTTTGATCAGGAGAATTATGATCTCTACAGAGAATTATTAAAATGAAACCGGCATAGCCGGAGCAAATAGAAAGCACAGAAATCTTATCAAGTGTTTGTGCTCAAAGAATATTTATTACATGAAATTAAAAATAGAACAATACATAAAACAAGTCCAGCAATGGCCCAAAGAAGGGCATCAATTAATGGCGCAGTACAATGACGAAGAAATCATTGTATACCAAGCCTACCGCAAAGAGATTGGATATTTTGCTGTTGAAAACCAGTTTTTTGGTGAAACATTTAGTCTGAATAGAATGACATGGATAAAACCTAATTTTCTATGGATGATGTACCGAAGTGGTTGGGGACAAAAAGAAGGTCAAGAAGTTTCACTAGCTATTCATCTCAAGCGTGAGGCATTTGAAAAGTACCTAGTTCAAAGTGTCTATTCAACATACGACCCTGATCAACACGAGAGTAGTCAGGCTTGGAAAGATGCTGTCAGTATATCTTCGGTGAGACTTCAGTGGGATCCCGACCATGACCCTCATGGAGGTAAACTTTCGAGAAGAGCAATTCAAATTGGTCTTAGAGATGACTTGATTAAGTCGTATGCGAAATACGACATATTGGAAATCGAAGATATCTCAGATTTTGTATCAGAGCAGTTTGAATTTGTGAAGGCCAACGAGTTGGATAAGCTTATGACTCCAGCCGAACAGCCATTGCTGTTTGATGATCCTAAACTTAACAAGCACTTAAAATTGCAATGATATGGATAGCAAGAATTTGAAAAGGGTTAGCAAATTGATGAGCTATATACTTAGGCATAAACCAGAACATATCAATGTGCAATTGGATGAGAATGGTTGTCTGGAGGTAGAAAAACTGATTGAAGGTATTAACCGACAAGAAAGCATTGCTTTAGATAGATCGACTTTAGAAGAAGTCGTTAAAACCAACGATAAAAAACGGTTCGTCCTAAGCGATGATGGAACTAAGATAAGAGCCAATCAAGGCCATTCTGTTCAGGTGGATTTAGAGCTGAAGGAAATAGAACCGCCTGAGTTTCTATATCATGGAACTGTTGGTAAATTCATGAAGTCCATTCGAGAGGAAGGGTTAATGAAAATGAATCGACAACATGTTCATCTAAGTAAGGATAAAGCAACAGCTATTAATGTAGGTGGAAGAAGAGGAAAACCAGTAGTTCTCGTTATTCAGTCCGGGGCTATGTATAGAGATGGAATCAAATTTTTTAGATCTCAAAATGGCGTTTGGTTGACTGATTTTGTTGATCCCAAATACTTCAGTGAGTAATGAAGAGAACCTTTGTAATCGGTGATATCCATGGAGGTCTAAAAGCACTTGAGCAAGTACTGAAGCAGATTGATATTCAAAGCACCGATCAGTTCATTTTTTTGGGTGACTATGTAGATGGATGGAGTGAGTCAGCGCAGGTCATCTCTTTTCTGATTGATTTTAAGGGCGAACATGATGCCATTTTCATAAAGGGTAATCATGACCAATGGTGCGAAGAATGGCTGAAAACAGGAAAACCCAATAGCACATGGCTAGAGCATGGTGGTTTGGGAACAACTAAGAGCTATTCTAATGTATCGGATCAAGAAAAAGAACTACACATTGAATTCTTTGATGATATGTTGGACTTCTATATCTATGATGAAAACCGATTGTTCATACATGCTGGCTTCACCTCAATGCATGGGGTTCATAAAGAAGTACATACATCAAATTATTCCTGGGACAGAACCCTTTGGGAGTCAGCATTACTGATTGAAAGAGCAAGACTTAAGTGAGTCTGATCCCTATTACCCTGAGAGGTTCAAGCATTATAAAGAGATATACATTGGTCATACGCCAACTACAAATTATGACATTGACGTACCTATACAAGCAGGAAAGTTATGGAACATGGATACCGGAGCGGCCTTTACAGGAAAGGTGAGCATCATGGATATTAAGTCGAAAAGATATTGGCAGAGCACCCAAGTGGCCACTTTATATCCTAAGGAAAAAGGCCGAAACTAAGCTTTCAATTACTTTTTTGTAAAAAAACTTCCAATTAGTGTAAATAATACACAAATATGTTTGGAGAATTAGAATGTGCAATTATATTTGTGTCATAATTACACAATTAAATAAAAAAATATAACCAAATAGAGCATGAACACTTTAAACTTAGCTGACGGATACAAAGTAGATCATAGAAATCAATACCCCGAAGGAACGGAATTGGTTTACAGTAACTGGACTCCTCGTAAGAGTAGAATGCCAGGAGTGGATAAAGTGACCTTCTTTGGACTACAATACTTCATGAAGAAATACCTTCAAGAAGATTTTGATAGAAATTTCTTCAATAAACCAAAGCAAGAAGTAGTTGCAGAATACAGAAGAAGGATAAATGCTTACCTGGGACCATATGCCATCACCTTTGAGCACGTCGAGGCATTACACGACTTAGGCTATCTTCCAGTTGAGATCAAAGCTTTACCCGAAGGAACTCGTGTTCCTTTAAGAACAGCAATGTTCACAATTAAGAACACACTTCCACAATTCTTTTGGGTCACAAACTTCCT
>JBCCLN010000227.1:0-6817 GCA_039026865.1 Bacteroidota bacterium
GACAAGACGTCAAAAACGGAGTTTAGTGGCGTTAAATAAGTATTTTAATATAAAGAAGTATCAGGAAAAAAGATCATCTCAAAAATTGAAAGTGGGTTTTTAGAGGTGCCCTTCAGTTTGTCATCTACTAGTTTTAAGCAACTGAATTATCCCAAAATAAAATAGTTTAACCCGAAAAATTCGGGTGTTATTCATTGAGATGATGTAACGCGTTGAATATGAGGTAATTGATTTTGATTTGCCATTACTAATTCTTTACACTTATTTAACTTAACTACATCCCCTATAATAATAATTGCGGGAGCGCTCATATCACTTTCCTCGACTTTCTTTTCGATATCATCCAAGCTACCGAATACTTCTTTTTGATTTTCCTTCGTTCCATTTTGAATAATGCCAATAGGCTCATCACCTCCTCTATACGTTTTAAATTTATCTACAATTAGCCCCAGGCGTTTCATGCCCATAAGAATTATTACAGATGCAGAAGATTGGGCTGCTAAATACACATCTTTAGAGATCTCTTGATCCAGAGTGGTTCCTGTAACCACCCAAAAGCTTTCGTTTATACCTCTACAAGTCAGCGGTATTTCGTTAATAGCTGGCACTGCAAGCGCGCTACTTATTCCTGGGATTATTTCTACTTCTATGCCGTGCTTCCTCGCATGATCCAGTTCTTCATAGCCTCTACCAAAAACAAAAGGGTCACCGCCTTTTAAACGAACGATGTTTTTATGCACTCTCGAACAATCAACAATTAAATCATTAATGAATATTTGTTGATACTGATGGATTCCAGGCTTCTTTCCTACGTATATTTTATTACAGGTATTATTACAATAGGTAAGTAGTTCTTCATTGGCTAGTGCATCGTATAGAATCACATCAGCTTTTTTAAGGACATTTATGGCTTTCAGGGTAATTAATTCAGGATCTCCCGGACCAGCTCCTACTAAATACAACTTAGACATTAGTAACAATTTTTTGATAAAATTACGTATATATTCATTTCCAATCCAAGTAAAATTACGTATTTTTACGTAAAAAAAAAGAGTATGAAAAAAGTAGTGATCGTCGGGAATGGAATGGTTAGCTATAAATTCTGTGAAAAGATTAGGACCCTTGCACCCATAGATGAATTTCATATTGAGGTATATGGAGAAGAAATATATCCAGCGTATGATCGTGTGCATCTAAGTGAATATTTTTCTGATTCTTCGGTTAACAAGTTATTGATGGCTCCTTCGGATTGGTACTCAGAGAAAGACATTCTACTAAATACCGGTGAACTAGTTGTTTCAATTGATCGAACGAAAAAAACGATCACCACTCATAAGGGAACCACTTCGCACTACGATTACTTAATACTTGCTACCGGATCAAGAGCTTTTGTACCACCTATACCCGGAAAGGAAAAGAAAGGAGTATTTGTATACCGTACAATCGAAGACCTTGATCAGATCATTGATTATGGGAAAAAGATAAAAAGAGGAGCAATTTTGGGTGGAGGATTGCTTGGTCTGGAAGCTGGTAAGGCGCTTTTGGATATGGGATTAGAAACACAAATCATTGAATTTGCTCCCAGGCTTATGCCCAGGCAGCTCAATGACGCCGGATCCAACATGCTCAAAAGCAAAATAGAGGCACTAGGGATCGAGATTTATTTGAGTAAAGAAACCACGCAAATAACCGGTAATGGAAAACTGGAAAAACTAATGTTTAAAGATGGTACTCAATTAGATACCGAGATGCTGGTTATCTCCTGTGGAATTGTTTCTCGAGATGAGCTGGCAAAAGATGCTGGTTTGGAAACCGGAGCAAGAGGTGGTTTTAAAGTCAACCATTCTCTTCAAACCAATGATCCGAATATTTATGCCATTGGGGAAGCGGCATCCTATGATGATTTTATCTATGGCTTGGTAGCTCCGGGGTATGATATGGCGGAAATAGTTGCGAAACAGCTTACAGGTAACCAGTCGGGGAGTTTTAATGGAGCGGATATGTCTACCAAGTTAAAATTAATAGGCATTGATGTCGCTAGCTTTGGTGATGCGCTTGGGAGTACTGAAGGAAGTATACCTATCTCTTTTGAGGATAAGAATAATGGTATTTATAAGCAGATTAATATTTCGGGTGATAAGAAAAGATTACTAGGAGGAATTCTAGTAGGTGACGCAGAGCAATATGGTATATTACATCAAATTGTTCAGAATGAAATGGCCATCCCTCCTAATCCGGAGGATTTAATCCTGGGATCGCGAGGAGGAGAATCGGGAGGAAATACCATCCTTGACCTTCCGGATAGCGCGCAAATCTGTTCTTGTGAAAATGTGACAAAAGGAACAATCGTACAAAGCATCAAGGAACAAAACCTGACTGATTTAAAGGAAGTAAGGGCTTGTACAAAAGCCGGGACCGGATGCGGAGCTTGTTCTCCTATGTTGGGAGACATTTTTGCAGCAACATTGAAAAGCATGGGGCAAACGGTCAGAAAAACTCTTTGTGCTCATTTTGACTATACACGTCAAGAGTTATATAGTCTTATTAAAGTAAAAGAAATCAAATCTTATGAGGATCTGCTGAATGGATACGGATCGGGTGATGGATGTGAAGTATGTAAGCCGGCGGTGGCTTCCTTGCTGGCTAGCATTTGGAACGAACCCATTCTTAAGCAAGAGACCATACAAGACACCAATGACAGATTCCTGGCAAATATTCAAAAAGGTGGTAGTTATTCTGTAGTACCAAGGGTACCGGGAGGAGAGATTACCCCGGATAAACTGATTGCCATTGGGACCATTGCAAAGAAATTTGACTTGTATACGAAAATCACCGGAGGTCAGCGTATTGATATGTTTGGGGCAAAACTCAACGACCTTCCAAAAATCTGGAGAGAGCTAATTGATGCTGGATTTGAAAGTGGCCATGCCTATGGCAAGGCGCTTCGAACGGTAAAAAGCTGCGTAGGATCAACATGGTGCAGGTACGGACTTCACGATTCCGTATCATTCGCAATTGAGATTGAAAATAGATACAAAGGCTTGAGATCTCCTCATAAATTGAAAGGCGGAGTATCAGGATGCAGAAGAGAATGTGCAGAAGCTCAGGGAAAAGATTTTGGTTTGATCGCTACCGAAATAGGGTATAATCTGTATGTCTGCGGAAATGGCGGAGCTAACCCGCAACATGCAAAGCTTCTTGCCGGTGATATTGATGAAAAAACGGCAATAAAATACCTGGATCGATTCTTAATGTTTTACATCCGAACAGCAGAACCTCTCAATAGAACTTCTGTCTGGTTAAATAAGTTAGAAGGTGGAATTGAGTATTTAAAACAGGTAGTAGTGGATGATTCTTTGGGCATCGGCGAAGAACTTGAAAAAGATATGCGAGCGCTTATTGCAGCCTATCATTGTGAATGGGAAAAAGCAATAAATGATGATAAAATGATGGCTAAGTTCAAACACTTTGCCAATAGCGATGAGGATGATCCTACCCAACAATTCGTACCTATGCGCGAAATGAAAAAACCCGCAGATTGGGATTTACAACCAAATAGCACCAAATGACCTTTATTACACATGACATCTATTAAATATAATCCTGTTAAAGCTGATGCTGTTACAGAATGGGTATTCGCCTGTGAGACTGATGCGTTCCCGCAGAATGGGGGGATCTGTATAAAATATCATGATTTACAGATCGCGATATTTAATTTCACCAGGAGAAACGAATGGTATGCTACTCAAAACTTATGTCCACATAAACAGCAAATGATTCTATCCAGAGGTATGATTGGGTCAGACGGTGACGAACCCAAAGTGGCTTGTCCTTTTCACAAGAATACTTTTTCACTCAAAACAGGTAAAAACCTAAATGGATCTTTATGCGACATTGCCACCTATCCCGTGAAAATTGAAGGGAACAAAGTATTTGTTGGAGTTGCTTAATGTAGTCTAAAATCCTAATATTATCCGCATTGGATTATTTTCATAAGAAGTGTTACGTCCAAAATTCCGACAATTAGAATACCTATATCTTATTGCCTTAGGGTGTATTGCTTTGGCTATCATTATAAGCCAAATTCTTATCCAAACTTCCATAAGTAGACAGCAAGATGACGCACGAGTCATCAATGTAGCAGGAAGACAAAGGATGCTCTCTCAAAAGATTACGAAGGTGGCTTTGAAAATAAAACAAGGAACAGGCTCTTATTCTGCTAATTATCAAGAACTCGAAGAGGCCCTCTACCTTTGGAAGAAGTCTCACGACGGACTCCTGAACGGCGACCCAACTTTGGGACTTAATGGGAATAATTCACCCACGATCATTCAAATGTTTGATAGCATTGACCCTAACTTCAAAGCTATTTATAAAAGCGCGTTGTCTATTATTAAAAAAGAGAGTGGAAAAAACATCAGTGACTACTTGGACATCATACTAGCGCATGAAACGGATTTCCTCATAGGGATGAATGAAATAGTTTTTCAGTATGATAGGGAAGCCACTGAAAAAGTTATTAACCTCCAGAATACCGAACTTTACCTCTTTTTTGGATCGTTGCTTATCATAGTATTGGAACTGTTCTTTGTTTTTAGACCATTAGCAAAAAATATACAAACCACTGTCACTGAATTACAAGAGTCAGAAACTTCGTCAAAAAAGATGACGCAAGCGCTTTCAACACTTTATGAAGAACTAGGAAAATCTTACCAAGATCTTGAAGCGGTAAATATTACCCCCGAGTCTGCCTCCTTATATGCCTCCATCAATAGGCAGGGAGAATTCATTTTCTTAAGCAATAAGTTTCTTAACTTAATGGAATATGAAGAAAAAACGAAACTCAACTCTTTTCAGCAGTTACTTGAAGAAAGCGGCTATGACAAAGATTTTATAGATGGTCTTTTTCAGTTATTCAGCAATGACAATAATTGGTCGGGAGAGCTCAAGCTAATCAATGAACCGGGAGATTTTGTTTGGCTGGAAACGTTCATTGTTCCTACTCTATCTCATGGAGATATCAAGATAATAGCGAAAAATGTCACAGAATTCAAAGAAGCAAAAATCAGATCCAGAGAAATAAATCGTGAACGAATAGAGAAATCAATCAAAGAGCAAGAGTATCGGTCGTCGTTTATTTTAGAAGGACAGGAGGAAGAAAGGAAGCGTCTTTCGCAGGAACTTCACGATAGCATAGGCCAAATGCTATCAGCATTAAAGCTGCAATTAGAGTCCATCATCCCCTCATCTAATCTCATGAAATTCAAGTTGGAGAACGCCAGGGACCTTAACAAAACTGTAATCCAGGAAGTCAGAAGGGTTTCCTTTAATCTAGCCCCTTCCAGCTTGGACGATTTCGGTTTAGTGGCAGCTATAAATAAATTCTGCGAGGATATTAACAGAGTAACGAAACTTGATGTTGGTTTTTTTAATGAGACAAAATTTATCAACAGACTAGACCCTAAAATAGAAGTTAATCTATACAGAATTATACAAGAAGGCGTAAATAACGCCATTAAATATTCGAAAGGATCTTTGGTTAAGATAAAGTTTATTCATAGCATTAACATTCTAAACATTTCTATTGAAGATGATGGCAAAGGATTTAACTACAATGAACTGGAAAAGACCGGTCATTTCGAAAATCCCGGACATGGAATATTTAATATGAAAGAACGCGCATCCTATATTGGTGGTCATTTTGAATTAGATACCACTATAGGCCAAGGAACCAAAGTTTATATTACCCTACCGATAGATGAAAAATGATAAATGTAGCCCTCGCAGATGATCATGAAATTGTTAGAAATGGTATAAAGATGTTGTTGGAAATGGATTCCGAAATCCAGGTGATATGGGAAGCTTCGGATGGTGAAGAAACACTGAAGAAGATTCATACCAAAAAGCCAGATGTATTGATTGCCGATATTCGCATGCCATTAAAAAACGGACTCGAAGTAGCTTCAGATTTAAAAGAAAGGCCTGATATTAAGGTAATCATTTTAACCATGCACAACGAATCGGAATACATCTTAAAATCGCTTGAATATGGAGCAGATGGATATCTATTGAAGGATACCAGCAAATCAGAGTTTATTAAAGCTATTAAAATGATCAATGGTGGACAGAAATATTATAGTGGTGATATTTCTAATACCATCATTAATTCATTTACGCCTCAATCGACTGATAAGGTAAGTGCGAGCGAACCTAAAGAATACCCATTGACCAAGAGGGAAAAAGAAATTCTTAAATTAATTTATAATGGAGTAGGCAATAAGGAAATTGCTGATCAACTAGGTAAAAGTATTCGAACGATCGAAACTCATAGATTTAATATTATGAAAAAATTAGAGGTAAATAATATTACTGAGCTTCTCAAAAAAGTAGAAAGCGAAGACCTCATCAAGTTGTTCTAATATCAGACTTAATTATTTCCAAATCCAAGATTAAGTACATCTTACGATCCTTTTTTTACTAGTCTAAGTTTAGTTTACATCAATCACAAAAAATTGCCTAAAGACCATGTAAAAGGCTTTTTTATAATTCATTCTATTTATCTCTAACAATTCCAACAACTATTCACGGAGACAGAAATCAGCAAAACGATTGATCAAAAAATAGTCAGAAAATCCATTAGCTTGCATTATTCACCACAATTAGTGTTACTATTCAGCTGCTTATATAAAATATTATTTTAAAAATGAATTTTATTATCATTATTATTGAAATAATTAACTTAGAAAATGATTTTTATATAATAATATATTGTTCAGCCTTAAGTAAATAAGATAGTTTTAATAAAATCTAATTTCCA
>JBCCLN010000228.1:0-6773 GCA_039026865.1 Bacteroidota bacterium
AAGTCCAATTTTTCCAGCTATCTCAAAAGCAAAAGAGCTTCCAGGTTTACCAACTTCTAGCTCAAACAACGGTTCTAAAGCCTCATGATCATATTTCATTGCTCCGTTGATTAACCCGGGAGTTTCATCACCTATCTTTTTAAGGTTTTGATAATGAGTAGTTACGATACCGAAAGACCTCTTTTTATTTAGTTCGCAAAGAACAGACTCAGCAATAGCTCCCCCAAATTGAGGTTCAGTTCCTTTTCCAAACTCATCAATCAAAAACAGTGTTTTTTTATCGGAATGTTGAAGGAAGAACTTTATAGAAGTAAGGTGAGAACTATAAGTACTCAAATCATCTTCTATGGATTGGGTATCGCCTATATCAATATAAATTGAAGAGAAAAAGCCTAGCTTGCTTTCTTCATGAACAGGAATAGGTAGTCCGCTTTGGATCATAAATTGAATTAACCCAATCGTTTTCAAAGCAACGGATTTACCACCTGCGTTAGGCCCCGAGATAATCAAAACTCTGTTTTCATGATCCAAGGTTAGACTTAATGGAATAACTGATTTGCCTGATGCTCTATTCGATAGATATAGCAGCGGATGGTTGGCGTGGATGAGTTCAAAATCAGTTTGTTTTTTTAAATCAGGAATAGAAGCATCCAACAGAGAAAGAAGTTTTGTCTTGGCATAGATAAGATCAAGTTTCTCGATTAAATCTACTCCTTTCATCAATTCCGGAAGATTTCTCCTTACTTTATCCGATAGTGAAATAAGTATGCGAATAACTTCTCTTCTCTCACGATATTTTAATTCTCGTACTTCATTGTTCATATTAAGCACTTCACCAGGCTCCAGATAGACTGTTTGCCCTGTCGCTGATTCATCATGTACAAACCCGGGAATTCGTTTTTTATGTTCTGCTTTAACAGGAATTACCAGCCTTCCATCTCTTATGGTCAACGTGCTATCTTCATTAGTCAATTCGTCAGATTTTGCTTTTTTAAGTATCCTCTGAATGGCAGATCTAACTGCTCTTTCGCTCTTTGAAATACTGCTCCTGATTTCGGATAATTCCAATGAGACATGGTCTTTAACTTCTCCCCTCCTATCGATCGTATCATCTATTTCAGTAGATAGCGTAGGATCTAAGTCTATCTTTTCAACCAGCCCTAAAAGCTGAGGATAACTTGCATTATACTTCTTGAAGAATTGTATCCAACTAGTAACCGTCAAGACCCCTCTTTTCAGTTTGTGAAAATCGGCTGGATCCAAAAATGTTCCAGGAACTTTCAGCTTGATTAAGTATTCTTCGAAATCTGAAAACTCAAAAGACACTTGTCCATTAGCATCAGATTTTAGCCTTATCATTTCTTTTACTTGATCAAGCCATTTGGTAACTATTTCATACTTATTAATTGGTTTGATCTTAAGCGCAAGCGCTGTCCCTTTTTGACTTTGACAAAAATCAGCCAATAGTTTTTTGATTTGATCAAAACCGAGTTTGGTTTCAATATCTTGAGGGTAAACCTTCACTCTTCTTTTGCAATCTTCTCCTTTTGAAGTAAGCTATCTACCACTGCACTATAGATTTTTTCAAACTCCTTAGGATTACTTAAGTAATAATTGAAACTAACTTCATACTGTTCTTTAGAAATACCAAGACTATCAAACAATAAGTTTTCATAGTGCTCATAAACCAACTGAATAGAATCTTTTGGTACCACAGAAACTTCATCAATTCTAGCTTCCAATAGATGAACTTCCATTAAAACCCTAATCATTTTACTTTGTCCAATTAAATCTTTGGGCACTTCTTTGGCAATGCAAGCAGCAAATAGGATAAGAATGATTAAAAATTTGTATTTCAAAACAACTAAAACTTCATGAAATTATAATTTTGGAAAGTTTTTGAATAACAAAGATCATACAACATAATCAATTACCAAGGGTACCATTTTAATACCATCGTTAGTTCCGGTGAAAATTCCATTGATCAAAGATTGGGATTGAAATGTATATAAAGATCCAAAGGCGAATTTATACGGACCGCTGGATGAATCGGTCCGCAGATGTGGTTTATTACGAAGTTCTATGTGTGTGATTGAAAATAAACGATATACCCGCGAAATGAGCATAATCTTAGCCTCTTTAGCCTGCTTACCGGGACTTAATAAGGCTTCTGGAATTCCATGCGGCTATTGAAAATAAACTTATATTCATGAAAGATATTATAAAAAGGTTAAGGCGTTACGAGATACGAATCAGAAAAGCAATTAACTCTCAAATGCAAGGTGACTTCCATTCTATTTTTAAGGGCTCAGGATTAGAATTTGATGACGTGAGACCTTATCAGTGGGGTGATGATATTCGAAATATCGATTGGAGGGTTACCGCAAAAGGTCATGGTACTTTTATGAAAACCTTTATTGAAGAAAAAGAGCAAACCGTTTTTTTTCTTCTTGACGTTTCAGCTTCACAAGAAATAGGAAAAGAAAAACGACAAAAAATTGACTTAGCAAAAGAGGTCACAGGCTTATTGGCCTTATCTGCTATTCGAGAAGGGAGCAAAGTAGGAATTCTTGCATACTCTGATCAAGTAGAAGGATACATAAAGCCAGGAAAAAGTATAAAACATGCTTATGAAATTATTAATCAACTATTTTCATTAAGGCCCAAATCAAAAAAAACAAACCTGGATGCTAGTATCAAATACACCTTGAACCTACTGAATAGAAAAGCCATCATTTTCATGGTTTCAGACTTTATCGATGAAAATTTTACTCATTCCCTGAGAGGTCTTGGTAGAAAGCATGATCTTGTGGTAGTCCACATTTCCGATAGAAGCGAATCTGCCATTCCAGATTTAGGTATTGTCCCGCTACTTGAAAAGGAATCTGGAAAAACCATATGGCTTAATACCTCTTCGAGGCATTTCAAAAACGCTATAGAAAAGACACATGGAAAGAATAAAGAGTCATTGGCTGATTTTTGCAAAAGAAATGACGTGAATTACGTCACTATAGGTACAGAAGATGACTATGTACCCAAACTAATAAAGCTTTTTAGACATAGAAACCGAGGTAATGCTAGAAGGACCAGATAAACTCGTTATTATATTATCACTCCTATTATCCTATCCTCTAAAATCACAAGAAATTGTGGTAAAAGGAGGCTTTGTTGAAGATAGTCTGGTAATTGGCCAAAAAATTAACTATTGGATTACTGCGGCCTATCCTCCTGGGTTAGAAATGATATTCCCAGATAGCAATACTACTTTCTCACCTTTCGAGTTTGCTGATAAAACCTACTTTCCAACCTTACTCCAGGATAGCCTAGCCTTTGATAGTACCGTTTATACCCTCCAATCCTTCGAAATAGCTCCTATTCAGTACCTTCAACTAGCAGCGATTATCCTTGAGGAAGACTCTACTGTCTTTCAAACTCCTCTGGATTCTATTTTTCTAACAGAACTCGCGCTAGTAGTTACTGATACCACTAAACTAAAAACTAACCTAAACTATCAAGCGGTTACGAGAGAGTTTAATTATCCATTACTCTATTATATATTAGTTGGATTAGCTGTTCTAATATTAATACTATCTCTAATCCTTGGAAAGCGAATCATTCGGTATTTCAAAATCAGAAAGCTGACTCGAGATTACCGAAATTTTTCCAAAACTTTTTCTGGATTGATCAACCATCTCAAACGCAGCCCTGAACCTGAAACTGCTGAAAAAGCATTAGCTATTTGGAAAACTTATTTGGAAAGATTGGATAAGGTTTCTTTTTCTTCATTTACAACAAAAGAGATTCTTTCACTAAATTTTACCCAAGAACTTAGTGACCCACTTAAGTCCATTGATAAGGTAGTATATGGAAAACGAATCCAGGAAAACGTGTACCAGGATTTCCAACAAATTGAAGATTTTTCAGATGAAAGGTTTCAAAAGAAAATAGCAGAGATAAAAAATGGGAAATAATACAGCAAGTTGGTTTTCATGGGAATGGTTCAAAACTGAGGTTTTTCAAACCTTCGATTGGGCTTATCCTGTCTGGTTCTATGCCTTGCTAATCATCCCATTTTTATTCTTTTTAAGATGGATCATTTCAACGCAGTTTTCCCAAAAACTACCTATTGCGCTCACCAAGAAGAATCTCAAAAGTGAGTCAATAACCTACCTTAGATTTATACCCCCTGCTTTTTTTATGCTAAGTCTCGCTTTGATCATTGTTAGTCTAGCCAGACCTCAAACAACCAATGAACAAGTAGAACAGTGGAGTGAAGGTATTGATATTGTATTAAATATCGATATTTCAGAATCTATGAGGATTGAGGATTTTCGTCCAAATCGGCTAGAAGCGGCTAAAGAGGTAGCCAACAACTTTGTGAAGGGCCGATTTCAGGATCGAATAGGATTAGTCATCTTTTCGGGAGATGCACTTCCCACTTGCCCACTTACCACAGACTATGGCCTGCTTTATGAAATGATTAGGGATATTGATTTTGATAAAATAGAAAGCAGGGGTACTGCCATAGGAAATGCCATTACCTCTGGAATAAATTTTTTACGCGAATCGGTTTCTGAATCCAAAGTGATGATACTTCTAAGTGATGGAGATAACACTGCGGGAAACGTAGATCCTATAACAGCCGCTAACCTTGCCAATGCTTACAATATTAAAATGTATGTTATTGCAATAGGAAAAGATGGGAAGGTTCCTTTTGGAACTGATTTTTTTGGTAGGCCAAGAATGGTTGAAAACCATTTTGATGAAACCACACTTCGAGAGATAGCTCGTATCGGAAACGGCAAGTTTTATCGTGTTTCAGACAAAGATGCATTAGTGGGGGTATTCAACGAAATTGACCAGTTGGAAAAAGCTGAAATTAAGGAAACACGCTACAAAGACACAACCGATTTTTACTATGTATATCTAAAATGGGCGGCTGTTTTCCTCTTGCTCTGGTTAATTACGAAATCAACCTTTATTACCAACGTGCTAACGGATTAATTTTCTATTTGAAGGATTTTATCAGGTAAGATGAAATAAGGGTGTAACTTTTTATCTAAGCCCGCGTCATCAAGCTGAATGTCACGCGACCTCTACTATACGAAAATCTTACCTGCCTCAGATGGCATGTACAGATATGCATTATCTATTGTTCATGAACCTGAGACGGCAAGGGATATCATTCAAGATTGCCTCACCAAAATCTGGAGTATCCGAAAAGATTTGGACAAAGTTGAAAAGGTCAATGCTTGGGCTTTTAGAATTGTCAGAAATCGATGCATCGAGATCTTGAGGAGAAACAGATATGCCGATATGAATGAAAAAGTGGTGAATATGTGGCAAACAGATACGGTAGAGCAATCGACCATCACAGATGACTTTATGTCTTGGATGGCCGAAATCTTAAAAACATTACCAGAGAAGCAACAAGAGGTTTTCCACCTTAGAGAGGTAGAAGACATGAGCTATCAAGATATAGCAGAAACATGTGGGCTTACAGAAAGTGACGTAAAAGTGAACATTCATAGAGCTCGAAAGAAAATAAAAGAAGTAATGCAAAAAGTAGATGCTTATGGTATTGCAAATTAATGAATTACTCGAAAAATACTGGAACGGTGAGACGAGCTTGGAAGAAGAACAAAGGATCAAATCACATTTCGTTTCTAATCCTGAGCTTACTAAAGATGGTTACTATTTCCGATACCTATCGAAACAAAAACAAGTAGAAATGGAAGAATTTAAACCATCTGCAAAATCAAAACAAACATGGGTTTCAGCCGCTGCCATTATAGCCATTGGTCTGTTCACGGCTATGCTTGTGTTTAACAATGCTAATAGAGATCCGTTTGCGGAAAAGGACCCCGAAAAGGCACTCATAGTCACAAAAAAAGCATTGATGATGATTGGTGCAGGCTTACATGAAGGCCAACATCATTCAATGGAACTAACAAAAATTAATAAAGCAAAAGAAGAACTCCAGGAAGATGTAAACCCTGAAGAATTCTAAATTAAAAACTAAAACCAAGGTTCAAGACCTCAAAAAAATGAAAAAGATAGTATTAATATTATTAACGTACTTAAGTATTACTGTTACAGAAGGCCAAACAGTCATTAATAAATACATGGAGAAATACGAAGATGACGAGACGTTTACTAAAGTTTCGGTGAATAGTAAAATGTTCTCATTGTTTTCGGAAATGGAAGGATCTGAGAAAGATGAACAGCTATTCTATGACATTACAAGTAAGCTTAAAGGAATGAAAGTAATTGCTAGCGAAAAAGTTTCTAGCCCTAAAACACTTTACAATGGCGCTGTTTCTGATATTGAAAAGGCTGGATTTGAAGAGTTAATGACTGTGAAAGACGCTGAGGAAAATGTTAAAATCTCTATTAAGGATAAAGATGGAATTATTGAGGAGCTAATAATGGTCATGGGTGGAAAAGAAAAGTTCGCTTTAGTCAGTATCTTTGGTGAAATCAACCTTAAGCAAATTTCTAAATTGGCGAGTTTAATGAGAGTCAACCAGTTGAAATACCTAGAAAACCTGGATGAAGTAGTTGACTAACTAACCCACATTCAAAATAATGGCTGTCAGTAGTTTATACTGGCAGCGTACATTTCTTTATTGTGATACTTCCTTATTGTGATACAATAACTAATGAATAACCCCTTTTTATTCACACTATTGCTGCTTGTAAGCTCACTTTCTGGTTTTACGCAAGAATCGATCCTAAAAGAATTTTCTGAGCCAAGAAGGCCAACTACCTGG
>JBCCLN010000229.1:0-6766 GCA_039026865.1 Bacteroidota bacterium
CCAAGTCTTTTTTTCAATGGCATCAACAAAGTCCTGCGAGATGTCAACCGCATCTTTCCAAAGTCCCTCAAACTGGTCATGTGCATATTCGACATCTCTTCTGTCTTTAAGTTGAACATTGAATTCTCTGTTGGCAACCAGTCCAGAGAGCGAGAAATTACTTGAACCTGTAATCACAAATCCATAGTCTCTATCGTCTTGCGCGTACCTTCCAATGTATACTTTCGCGTGGATGTTTTTGGATGGATAAGCCTTGATCTCAAGTTTCTTACCATTTCCACTATTTTGAATATCTGCATCTTTATTGGCACAGTCGGTTTGCAAGAATTCAATGAATTTGCGAACACCTATCTCTAGTCTTTCATCCTGTTCATTCGTCTTTTCAATTTCATTGACCAGGTTCTTTTGAAATTCCTTTTTGGCATTGCGATGTGACTCAAAATCAATAATAGTTTGGTTTTGAAAATCATTGATAGTCTGATATGACTCTTCATCTATTCCTAAACCAACTAGAATCCGTGTCTTTTCAACATGTTCAATGGATTCATAAAGTTGATAAAACCCACTTGCTCTAAAATAGCCGACCAAGACATCAAATAATGTTGTGTCTTTTAGTGTTGATCGAAATCGATCGAGCAGTGTATTTCCTGGCTCATTAGTAAAAAATGTCAGATCTGTATTGGACATTATTTAATTGCTTTCAACCACTAACTTAAGTTAGATATAACGGTCAATTAGATAAAAGTGGAAGATAAGAAGATAGAAGAATTTGAGCTTTTAATTAGAGATAATTTATTCGACCTAAATCAAAAAATACCCTAGGTAGGGTATTGATTGATCTTTTACCTACAGGTAATATTGAATTAAATTCTATCAATGAAAATTACCAAAAATCTTCTGCTATTAGCTGTATTGATTTTGCTCACATCCAATTGCAAGAATGAATTTGAGTTCATCAATCCTGAACCAGGGCTCACAAGGATTCAAATTTCTGGTATTGGCAATTTCGATTTTACACAGGAATTCTCCGACATAGGGGTAGAGAGTTCTGTAGAATTCACCAACCTTTCTGGAAAGGTATTAGCTCCTTTTACAGCCCTGCTTACAATAACAGATCCTTTAGACAACAGTGTAATAGGTTTAAGGTCAGTTATTGACGTAGCCACTGTTGGTATTGATAATAGCGTTATGACACCGATTAGCGGTAGTTATTCTGGTAGAATTACAACTAGTAATACCTCTATTGAGCTTTTATCACTAGATACCTCAGATACCTTGGGTGGCTTGTATATGGGTGAATGGGCTCTCCTTCAAAATGGAACCAAAAATATAGGGTCGTTAGAAGGTATAATTAATTACCGCAACGAATTAAAACTTAAACTATCTTCTCAAAGTGCTTTGATCGATTCCTTGACTGGTTTTTTAGGAAGTAACGGGGCATTTGAAGGATCCTATCAAAATCAATCAATAACCACCAATGTCTTCGGAACCAATATCAGTCAAAACATTAGCCATATGGATACTTTGATTTTGATATCTCCACAAAACGACACTTTACTAATTAATCTTTTCAGACAATGAGATTATCTCTATTAATCCTCCTTATATGCTCGGTTTCAGTGTGTTTTGGACAAGGTGAAATTGGAAAGGAATTACCCAGTTTCAACCTGTTTAATAGAGCTGAATATACAATTAAGGCCTATAAATACGATGAAGAGTTGAAATTCAAATATGTTATTTCAAGATCAGGTGATGATTCAAATGAAGAAGAGTTTATACTAGAAACAAACACAGTAGAAACTTTTAGAAATGAATTCAAGAGAATTATCACCAAATTTCAGGATAGTTCGATTGATAATAAAAGAATAGAAACAGAGGCAAATAAAATATTCTACTATTACGTAGCCGCAAGTAAAGCTTTCGGCTCTGATAAAGGGCCTTTAGCTGGTCAATTAACATTAAGAAGGGACATAACTATTTATAGAGCCCTTAGTCCTTCAATGATTAAATACCTAAAAAAAAAGGCAAAAAAATTTAGAAGAACTTCTCAATACGTCAGCAAATTTAAAAGAAGATTCATTTGCGACACTTTAATACGGGATACAATAGCCAGTTTTCTTCATTTTGATAGCGCAATTGACAGCGTAGATATACTTTTACCAAAATCCTCTCGAATATGGCATAATGCGATTAAAAAAGGTCAAGTAAAATCAGAGTTTATCAGGTTTTACAAGAATACCATTGAGAGATCTTATTACGAAGCATACGCAAAAAAGAGAAAGGAGCTATGTGCCCCTTCAGATTCAGTCCTACGGCTTAACAGAAGTTTAGACTTTATTAGTCCTGAATTAATAAAGATTAATAATAAAATAGACTCCATTAAGAATATTAATTCTCAAACTACTGATCAAATTTTAAAGCATGTAAATGATTCTGTTGAAATGGTTATTCAGATTTCAAACTTTTACGGTTCAGGATGGATAGCAAACAAATTATCCGATCAAATAAAGAGAGTTAACGATAAGATGAAGAGTGTCCAGGCAGAATTAAACCTTATAGCTCCTCCAAACACAACCGGAAAAAGGAATGCAACTACCCTTGTATATATTCTACGTAAGATTCGAAATTATGGCCTTCCAGAATATGATGCTGATAGTATACGTGCTACATTTTTAATAATTCAAAGTCAGGGCAACGCGAGGCTGATTGATGGTGACTATGGCCCAGAAACAGAAGACCTAATTAATAAGGAGTTGGAAAATTTCAAAGAAGAAGAAACTAAACAGTTAGCCTTAATTAGACAAGAACTTCTTTTGCTAACAGAAATTGATCAGGTGCTTAAAACTTTAGTCAAAAAACGTAGTCTTTTAAGTAAACTGAGCAAACTTCTTTCAACCTATCAAATTGAACTAGATCGTTATACAAGTAAAAAATTGGAGGTCGAACAAGTAATTTCTCACTATGAAAATCAAATGGATAGTATCAACTATAATTTGGGCCATCTGATAAGAAAATTACCAAAACTGAAGTTTGAATCAAGAAATTCTCAACTGGAGTTCAAGGATGGTTTTATTGAAAATATTAAGACTGTTGGGATAATTAAAATCGATAAAGATCAGAATTATTGTCGGTCACTCCGACTCTATCAGGAAAGTAAAAGTATAAGAAATGACAAACGGGATTCCACGGTTTTTAATACTAAATTGAAATTTGATAATTATTTTCCATTAGGTTTTTCCAGAGAAAAAGACTATCAATATTTAAACTCTGGTGACCAACCAAGATTAATTGCTAGTACAAATAACAGTGACAAGCATGAAGGAGATGTTTTCTATATGCCGACTTCTGAGTTATTTGAAAATTATATTCAAGACCATAAAGTGGGTAGAAGGGATTTTAGCCCAAAAAATGACGTTGTTGATTTCGAATTCAATGGCAACAAAAAAGAAACCAAATCACTACATAAAATTCAAAGGAAAAAGCTCTTTGAAGCTCGAGTTTATTCTGACTTCTTAGGCTTCCAAAACGAAAATGAAAACGGCCTCATTCAAACTGAGGTTTCCAAGCAATTGAACATAAACACAAGAAGAATTCCATTTAGCAATTACACCTTTAAGACCTCCAGCAACTATGGTTACCTAACCTATGTCATTCCAATAACTAGTATTTCTAAGATCGAAGATAACAACAGGCAGCTATTGATTAATTACAGAGATGCATTCATAAACAATCAGTATTCACCAGATAGATTTGTCTCCACATTACAGCTAAAAAGTCATGAAAACTTTTCGACTGGTCTAGACCTAAACTTGTTTTTGCTGGACTGGCCAACAGTAAAGTCCACATTCTATGTTGATGCAGGATTTAGATATGGAAGAACGCAGTTACGAGATTCTTTGAGGCAATTCGATGGAAACGTTGTGACCTTAACCAGTGAAACTAATGACTTCAATATCGATACATACCAGATTATGCCTGTAATGCTGCGGTGGAAATTACAAACTGACGAGAGGTATGAGTTCGATTTCAACTGGTCGTGGAACCGGCTTTACCTTCGTGATAATGATGTTTTGCAGACCTCAGAAACAAATGCATTTATCTCCTCAAATGGCTCTGAAAACAATACAAGTAAAGAACAGACGTATTTCAGAATGGAGTTAAATGCGCAATACAATAGTGATAACAATGCTGGTAAGATATTCTTTAGATATAGGTATCATTGGCAAAACAAATTCTGGAATACGGGTTTTAGCCAAATACAACTAGGGTATAGCTTCTTTATAATGGGAGCCTTAGGTGGTAAATAGTGTTCAAGCACTATAAAAATACCGCCATAAAAAAACCAATAAGGATCTTTTAACTTGGGTAATACAAGAACCGGGTGATAATGACAAGGTTGAATTCAGGGTTAGATTTGAAGAAGTTTATAACCATTTGGCACATAAATTCAATAAGAGAAAGTAGTTCTTACAGTTGACTGGTTTATTCTTTATAGTACAGTTCAATCAATGCCCTTTGAGTCTCGGCTCCAACGAGTCCATCCGCTATTGATAATTTATTCCTCACTTGGAATTCAAAAACCGCATGTTTTAGACTATCATCGTAAATATTATCAATCTTACCATTGTAATAGCTGAGGTCATTTAGCATTTGTTTTATTTCAGAGGTACTTAGCCTACCTTTACCTATAATTGGAAGCGATTTAGGCTTTGAACTCAACTGTGATATAAGACCCTCTTTATCACGAATTAAGCCGGCCTTTACCAAAAATTGTAAATTCAAAGCCGCATCTGCCTGAGTTTTGGTATCCAGCATATTAATGATTAGACTGGATTCAAATTTTTTCTGCTCAAGTTCTAGATTCGCGCGTCCTTGAAGCCATGCGCCTAATCCTGTACCTATTAATCCAAATATTGCTGAGGCTACTAACGTGAAAACTGGTGATCCGAAAAACAGCCTTCTTTGAGACTTTTTTTCTAGGTATAACTTCAATATTTCCAAGTCCAACTCAGTGCTAACTTGACTTTTGAACTTTGAAAACTTATCTAGATCTTTCTCCATAATGAAATACATATATTATCACTTGCACTCTGTTATCTGAGGTTTTTGTTTACCCAGAAGTGTCAACAGTTCTAATGAGAATCAGAATCAAAATAGCAGTGCTTTTAGATCAAAAAAAGCTTTATAGTTACATCGATCAATTGAATGAGCAAATACATTTGAATTTAAATCATGTAGTAAATAATTTCCATACCCTACCTAGGGTATTTTTCAACCCACACCCATCTAATTCCGTTTAAATCGATCAAATCGCTTTGCTATGAGCCTTTGGTTGACAAGTGGTGGGACGAAATGGGCGGAGTGATCTCTTTAGTTTTCAATTCTTGGGTATTGTCTAATATTTCGGGGTCCCCTGCCTTGCAGGCAGGCAGGTCAAGCCTGGGAATCTGCCTTCTAGTTTCGAGGCTCCCTGCCTTGTCATGTCTACGTCAGGTAAACCGGCAGACAGGCGCGTCAAGCCCGGGGATTTGTCTTATAATTTCGGGATCCCGGCTCGGAGGCCAGGAATCTGTCCAACGCATTCCGGGATCCCGCGTCGGGCGCGGGAATTTGGTTTTTTTAAGTTCGAGGCCTCTGTCCAAGCGGGGCGAGCCTGGGGATGTACTTTCCTTATTTCGAAACCCTAGTTCCTCAAGGCGACGAAGATTTCAACTTCTGATTCGCTTTTTCGAAAAAGTTGCACGGCGCAGACTTATATTTGTGCAACCCGTCACTACCTCCACTGATCAAACCGGCGGTGAGAAAAATATCGGTCATGTAAAATAATATTTCCCGGATGTAGATCTACACGTTGCCGGGATCGAATAACTAACCTAAGACCTATAAACCGGATATCGCCACGATCACTCCCAGCAGCAAGCTTGCGTGTAGCTCAATATTTCGGGTTTCACTTCGGTAGACTTCCGAAGCATTCGCTTAACCTCGAGGTGCTGGCTTTGCGATCGAGGTACGTCTTTTTAAGTTCGGGATCCCGGATATCCGTTACGCTGCATCAGGGAATGACGGTCTAATGATTGTAGGTGCAACATCCCCTCTCTAAGCTTAGAGAGGGGAAAAGTTCAAACGAAGTTTGGACAGGGGGTGAGTTGATACTGCCTACAATCAATTGAATTGTCCATATAAGTATTGATTGTGATTTCTAATTCGGGATCGCCTATCTAAACAACATACGGCACAGAGGTTGAGATCTGCCCGCTTACTTCGGGATCCCGACTCAAAGGCTGGGAATATGCCTTTTAAAATTGGGGCATCGTTATTTTTATCTTAACAAAGGGAACCAGGTTGCTGTTTTTTATGTAAAATGAATGTTGAAAGAGGGTGAGATAAGTTACGGGAATTGGATGTTGTCAAGGATCTTACTCCTTGCTATTTCGGGACCCGCGTCAAGCGCAGGGATATGCTTGTCTTTCTTCTAAAAAAATTGACTTTATCTGTCCTTTTTCCGTATACTTATTAGTCTTAAGCATAGCATAAAAAAAATACCCATGATATATAACGGAAAAGAAGTCGAGTTTCCGGCCGTAATGCAGGTGAGTTTCTTCAAAGTGATAGAAACGTTAGAGCAAATGGCCAAAGACAAAGACCCGGATACCGTGGCTTACGCTCAGCAGATTTTAAAGGGGGTGGAAAAGCACCCGGAGTTGAGAGACGGGATCACGGATATCGCACAACTCGATAAACTCAAAGGGCCGATCCAAAAAATCAG
>JBCCLN010000230.1:0-6722 GCA_039026865.1 Bacteroidota bacterium
GAATCAAAGGACTTGCGCATGTTTATCGAGTAGCAGAATAAAGTAAACAGTGTTGAGTGCTTAATGAACCAAACGTGCACCCCAAGCTAAGTTGTTAGACCTTCCCATGAAATAGGTGTATGGCCGCAAGCTTACATTTGGACACTAACACGTTCTAGTAATGGGAAACTACGATAGAATTATCAAAGAGAACATTGAAGCCATTTTTCTAGCATTGCTAGAAAAGTTCACCGGCATTAAGATTATCCGATGCACTCAAATCAAGGATAAGATTCAACATACGTTGGAAAGAGAGCCGGATTTTTTGAAGAAAGTCATCGATCAATCTGGCAATGAATTCATACTTCATATGGAATTTCAAACACAAGATGACCCGGAGATGGTCTATCGAATGGCGGAATACAAAGCTTTGCTGCAAAGAAAATATAAGTTGTCTGTCAAGCAATTTGTCATTTATTTGGGGATGAAAGCACCAACCATGCGAACTCAACTTACCCAAGATGAAAAGATAACCGGATTTGCACTTCAAAACATTCACGATTTTGATCCCCATACGTTAACGAAATCGAAAATTCCTGAGGAAATTATTTTGGCCATACTGTCCAACTATGCTGAGGATGAGGTAGATGAGGTGATTGCTTCCATTGTTTTGAAGCTACAAGCCTTGGCGAAGGGTGAAGTAGAGCTCAACAAGTATCTAAAACAATTGATGATTTTGGGCCGTTTGCGTAAATTAGAAAAAAGAATCAGTAAAAAAGTAGAAGATATGCCGATAACTTATGATATCACTACAGATGGATTGTATAAACAAGGAATTGAGCGAGGAATTGAACAAAATAAATTTGAGTCAATTTCTAATTTAGTCAGGCAAGGATTACTCACTAATAAGCAAATTGCTGAAGCGATGAACGTTGAGTTAAGCATTGTAAATGAAATCAAAGCGAAGCTAACGAATAGAAAATATACCATTTTGAGTAAGCCTGATCACTTTCTTTGAAATTTCACCCAAAAACCAACTCTAATTAGTGTCTGTAAGAAAAGGATAAAAAATGGTTATTTCACCAAGAGGGGTCCGAATCTATGCTGTTGGTGGATTACCATGAACTATTATGAAACGAAGACACAGCCTGTAGCCAAAAGGGGTAAGGAAGCAAAAAGTCGGAGTAGATATTGATCAGGAAAAACTGATTGATTATCAAGGACTTATCAAAGAATCTTAGAATCTTTAAAAGTTATGGAACCAAGATAGGTTTAAGGAGCTACCTTCCACCGGAAGTGAAGGCGGTAGAGCTAGCAAAGCAGTCAGTGGGGGCACACGTAAATTAGGCATTTTAACGGTATCAGATGGTATTGCTTAACAAGTGATCAAGAGCTAGCTGGAACCCAAGGTGGATCATACTTTTGACAAGGACAGCTCTGGCTACGATAAAGGACAGCATGCGCACCAGTTTGTTTGAGTAGGTGACTTAAAGGTGTAGGTTGTATCCTAGGATGTTGGACATGGACATATCAAAATTCTTTGATATCCTAGATCATGAATTAATACTCAAAACGTTGAGTTATTTACACTGAAGAGCGACAAGGGTTGATGTAGTAAAGCGCTGGCTGAAAGTGGACATAGTAAAAGAAGGGTTGTCTTTGCCAAGAGAACCGGAGACTCCTTAAGGAGGAGCAATCAGTCCTTTATAGACAGCTATTTAGTTTTATTTTCCTGCTAATAAAGCTAAGTGTAATTTTAGTTATAAAAGTAGTTTTACTTATTGTGTTTTGCTTTTGCTTTTCGGTACCATAAAACCAATATGGAGCCCTATTTGAAAAGGGAAGTGTACGGATGATTTGATTTCGCTTTCAAAGTAGTTATCTAGAATTTGAACTTCTCTTCGTGAGTTGTTTAGGTATTTTTTTGAAAAGGACCTTCTAACGATGCTAATGCCTGCATATAAATCAATGGTAAATCCGGAGTTACCCACATCTCTCATCCAGCGATTCCCCACAAAAATCCCATATCCAAACCCTGTTTCAATCATATTTCCAAACCTTCTTACCACTGCATTGGTGATAGCAGTATCCAAATGGTTGACCCGATGATCTAAATATTTAAAGGAAAGCTCATGGCCAAAGTACAACATACCATTTGTCCTATCCGAGCTATAAAATTTTTGGCGAAAGTGAATTCTTGATCCTCTAGTATAGCGTTGGTAATCTTCGATATTATCTTCAAGAGTAAAAAAAGGATCTCTAAGCAAGTCTAATTGCAACTGGTAGCCAAGTCTTTCTTGCAGATAGTATTCTACTGCAATGGGTAGCTGATCTACAAATAGCCATACAGGGTTGCTTTCCATTATTATCCCCCAATACTCATTTATTGTAGGCTTAAAATACTTAAATCCTTTTTTTTTGAATTTGTATTCTGGTTTGTTATAAGTTTCTTTATTTCTTTCTGAGATACGAGTCTTGAAAATCGGCTTTTCATTTTCATAAATTGGGTGATAAGTTCCCGCTTTTGAGCCGTCAGAATTATATAAGACCCATTCCCCAATTCTTTTGTCATCTTTTAGTTTACCTGTCATTTTTATGGTCCCATCAGGATAGTATCCTATGTATTCTCCTTCATTTTGAAAAAAAGTGGCTTCACCTTCAAGGCCACCGTTTTCTCCGTAGTACAGCCATTTTCCATTTTTTTCCCCCTCTGATAGCTTGCCTCTTGATTTTATGCTTCCGCTTGGATAGTATTCATTGTAATAACCTGACCCTTTTTCAAAATTACCTTCTCCAAGTAATTCACCACTAGGGTAAAAAAGTTTCCAAAAGCCATCTTTTTGATCATTAACTATTTTGCCTTCCTGGCTTACTTTTCCGTTGTCATGGTAGTAGGTCCAATCTCCAATCCTAGACCCTTTTAGATATTTACCCTCAGCTGCCACTACACCATTTTTATGATAATATATCCAAGTACCGGTTTTTAATCCATTCTCAAATGAGCCGGTAGCTTCTACTTCGCCTGATTCGTAATAATAAGTCCATTCACCTTCACTCTTTTCATTTTCATTGTATCCCTCCATTCTTCGCTTGCCAGATGGATAAAATTCTGTGTATTTCCCCTGACCGTTTTCCATATAGGCCTGTGCTTTAAGCGATCCATCTTCGTAGAAATAATTCCAGATGCCACTTTTTTGATTGTCGAAATAATTACCATTACTTTTTTCGCCACCATTCTCATAATAAAATCTCCAATATCCATTCTTCTCTGACTTTTTTAAAATCCCTTCAGACTTAATGTTTCCATTTTCATAATAAAATTTCCACTTTCCTCGTGGATAGCCGTTATAATAACGACCTATAGCTTTTGGGCGGCCATTTTCATAATAGTATTTCCAAATACTATCAGGCTGGTTTTTATGATACCAGCCAAATGTCTGAAGTGAGCCGTTTATATAGAAAGATTCATATGAACCCTCTAGAGTAGAATCCTGTACTGAATAGTGGAAAATTTCCTTAACTAGAGAACTGTCACTTTCGAAAAATTTTTTCTGTTGTTTTTTTTGACCAGAAGAGAAAATACATAGGATGAGAAATACAGTATAGCAGATGTTTTTAAGCATGCTGACTATTTCGTGATTTCTTGAATTTATGACCCCAACCTTCTAGTTCTTCTCTCGACCATAACTGAGGATAGAAGACGATTCTTTGATTTACAGGTGGTAAGTATTTTTGCCAATTGGTTCCTCCAGATGCCTTTATGATACTCGGGTCTCTTTGAAGGTACCTTGTAGCTGATTTTAAGTGTTGCAAGGGCCACTCAACATTGGCTTTAAGGTCAAACATTTTCAATTCATTGATAATCCTGGAATGACCTTGATAGTTGGTGAGGTACTGTTGGAGAAAATTGGTTTCCCTCACTTTTTCACCAAGTTCTTTGAATGTTTTAAAGTATTTAATTTCAAACTGTCTTAGTGTAAGTGTTTTTTTTCCTGTTGCTAATTCTGTTGCTCCCGATTTCCAATACAAATGATCATAAAGTTGGTCAATGGATGCATTCTGATTAAAAGACTCCTTGCTGTTGATGTTGACAAGATTAATGAAATCCGTAGCTAATATTTCAATCATTCTGTATTGTCCTGATTGAAAGCCACTCGCCGGAAGCAAAGCCATTCGGAAGGCTAGAAATTGTTCCTGATCCATACCTTCAGTCATTACATCAAAAGAATCAATTAGATGGTCAAAATAGCGATTGATACGTCTTATACGTTTTAAAAACAAGTTGCTATCAATTGGATCTGAGAAAACGGCCTGTTCCATCTCATTTAGTATCATCTTAAAATACAGTTCTGACACCTGGTGATATAAGATGAAGATTTTTTCGTCAGGAAAATCTGTGCGTGGATTTTGTAAGCTTAGTAATGTGTCTAGATTTATATAATCCCAATAGGTAAGGTAGTCCGAATAGAGCAATCCATCCAGATAACTGGATAAATCTTGTCCCATAGATTCATACTTTTCTTCCAGTTTTTTGAGTTGCTTTAAAACCTTTGGATCTATTTCTTTTTCCCTCATTCTCCAAGTTATATCGTTGTAAATTTGAGGTAAAAAAATAACAACAACCCCAAATTGCGCATTCGATGATTAAAGAGAAACGAAACTTTGTGGATGAATTTGAATCACCTGACTTTTATATGATTGATGATTTATTTTCAGAGGAACAAAAGCTTATAAGATCATCAATAAGAGAGTTCGTTAAAAAAGAAATTACCCCTTACATAGAAGGATGGGCTGAGAAGAATCATTTCCCTGAAGAAATAGTGCCCAAGTTTGGTGATATTGGAGCGTTTGGACCCACTGTACCGGAAGCCTATGGTGGAGGTGGACTGGACTATATTTCCTATGGATTAATTATGCAAGAAATTGAACGAGGAGATTCTGGGATGCGATCCACAGCATCTGTTCAAGGCTCTTTAGTGATGTATCCCATATATGCTTACGGTTCTGAGGAGCAACGTAAGAAATATCTACCTAAGCTTGCTTCAGGGGAATTATTGGGTTGTTTCGGGCTTACGGAGCCCAATCATGGTTCCAATCCAGGAGGAATGGAAACAAACTTCAAAGACATGGGAGACCACTACCTTCTCAATGGGTCGAAAATATGGATTTCCAATTCTCCGAAAGCCGATCTTGCTGTGGTTTGGGCAAAAAATGAAGAAGGAAGAATACATGGCCTGATAGTAGAACGAGGAATGGAAGGTTTCACTACCCCTGAAACGCATGGTAAATGGTCTTTGCGTGCATCCACTACCGGCGAACTGGTGTTTAGCGAAGTCAAAGTTCCAAAAGAAAATCTACTCCCAAACAAGAGTGGATTAGGTGCGCCTCTTGGTTGCTTGGATAAAGCACGATATGGTATTGCTTGGGGTGCTTTAGGAGCAGCTATGGACTGTTATGACGCTGCTAAGAGATACTCACTGGAAAGAGAGCAATTTGGAAAACCTATTGCAGGTTTTCAACTTGTTCAAAAAAAATTAGCTGAGATGCTAACGGAAATCACAAAAGCACAATTACTAAATTGGAAGCTGGGAAAGATGATGGATGAAGGAAAAGCTACAACTTCACAGATATCCATGGCCAAACGAAATAGTGTGGAAATAGCATTGAAAGTTACTCGTGAATCAAGGCAAATCCACGGAGGAATGGGAATTACTAATGAATACCCGATGATGCGTCACATGATGAACCTTGAATCAGTACTTACATATGAAGGAACACACGATATCCATCTTTTGATACTCGGAGCAGAAATCACCGGAATTCCTGCTTTTAAATAATTAGTATCTCTTACAGAAAACTATATCTTCTGAAAGAAAACAATGTTTCTAACTCATAAAACGTGTTTTTGAGATTTTAATGAAAACGCAATAAAACCGTAATTTTACCTCAATTTGTTCAAAACTTAGATGAATTTTTGAGAAATTGACTCCAAAGTATAAAATACATCAAATTCAATCTTTGCAAAAAACTACGCTGTAGGTGTAAGGGGAGTGTTTTACGTCTTTTCTTAGAGACCCTAACTACAACTTTTTCACGAGTTCTTTAAGCAAAGTAGTCAAGTCCTTCTCTGCTTCCTTAGCAATAGCTATGATTTCCTCAATATTGATTGGATGAAGGTTATCTGGATCACATTCATCTGTCAATACCGAAATAGCCGAAACCGGAAGTCCCATCTGATTGGCAACAATAACCTCTGGCACGGTACTCATCCCAACGATATCCGCTCCAATTTGCTTTAGATAGCGATACTCTGCACGTGTTTCAAGATTTGGTCCGGTGACGGAAGCATAAACTCCCTCATGGAGTGCTATATTATTTTCTTTTGCAATCTGCTTTAGTTTGCTATTCATCTCAGGATCATAAGGTTGGCTCATGTCAGTGAATATTTGACCAAATGCAGCAGCTTCGTATCCACGTAGCGGATTTTCAGTTTGAAGATTTATATGATCATCTACAAGCATTAGTTCCCCCTTTTTCCAGTCCAAATTCATACATCCTGCAGCATTTGAAATGAGTAGTTTTTTTATACCTAATCCATGCATTACTCTTACTGGGAATACCACCTGACTCATCGTATGTCCTTCATAGTAATGAAGGCGTCCTTGCATGGCAATCACTTTTGTGTCTTCCAACACGCCGTAGATGAGTTTGCCCTTGTGAAATTCTACCGTAGCAATGGGAAA
>JBCCLN010000231.1:0-6711 GCA_039026865.1 Bacteroidota bacterium
CCTCAATATAAAATCCATTGAAGCTCTGGACGACTTTCTTGATATAATAGAAATAACTAGATTCAGGAAAGACATGAGAAACCTGCTGATGAATTATCTTATCCATGAATTCGAAGAACTAGGCCCTGAGTTTGGACATTTCCTTGAAGACATGAAATTTTTTCTTAATTTCCTAGATGTTGTCGAAAGCCAAGCAGCTTTTCAAGAACGAAAAGGCATATAACACATGCTATGAATGAATGGGGTCTCATCGGTCAGGATACTTTTGTGGGGATTAGAAAGTCCGCCACAAGTTTTAATTTTAAATCAAGGTGTGGCTATGTGTGAGACGGGAGGTTAGTGCTTTCTAATCCCCCACTCACCATAGCTAGGCGTTATATGGAATAGATGCCATGATTCAAGAACTTTCCTCTGAGATTAACAAAAAAATCGACTCACTCACTTGGCCTCAGACTTCTGCTCTTAAAACTTTTAACTCAGAGACTGACTGCAAAGAACTCTATGAAGAAACTTGCCATGAAATAGGGGTCTTTTTTAACGAGTTTGGCTTCAAGAAAAGCAAACGAAAGATTCAACTTAACTATGATGACTACCAACTTAAAATCCTGTTTGCATCCAGCGGCTATAACGAGAAGGGAAACTTTATATGGTTAGAGATTAACTCTGGTGCATATCCATTACAAATGATTAAGAAATATAAGACTGAAGGCGAAAGACTTCAACCAATTATATTCTCAAATCAAACACTACTTCAGACAAAACTTGAAACCACATCAGACTATCAGGTAACTGAATATCCAATACATGGCCACTCCAAGACAGCTCCTAACAATCATGATGAATCGCTTGCCAAATACAGTAATGGAATTAACCTGAACGGATTAGATCTGGAGTCCTTTAAAGACATTTTAAGATATATAGTTAAACTAACAGAAAAGACAGTATCCTTGACTACCAATCGAGCCGAACTTCTGAAATTCATTAGTAACCCAACTAAACCTCAATTGTACTGGATCAAAGAAAAGCGTTTCTTGGACTACATCAATCTGTATTATTCAAACGATGATGAGCTTAAAACACATCTAAATTCTCTTATCAACTCCCTAGAATAAATCCATATAACAGTCGCTAAAGTTGCATATGCCAACATGCTTCTAGCATACTTCAATGCAATCCGACCGCCAATCTGCGCCTTCTGCGAGCGACTGTTTCTTTCTGAGTGTTCTGTAGTTCTGGCCTTTTTCTTTCTGAACGCAGTAGTTTTCTGAGACTTTTGTAGGTATGGCGCAGATCAGCTAGTTTAGTACTCCGTCAGCAAAGTGTAAGCATACGCACTTTAGCTGGGCGTTATAGCACATCAGTGCCATGGATTCAAGACTGTTATATAGCTCAACTACTGCATTAAGAAATAAACTAACCTGGAACGATTGGATTCATTTCGGAACTCAATCATTCACTGGTGGATGATAGTATCTCAACTCAGTTTGGCGAACAACAGGTCTACTTAGTTTTTGAACGCAACAATTCCGGAGAACTCGAAAACAAAAAGGTTCTTTTCGATGTAATCCTAGGAACTGCGAACTTCTTCCTATGGAATTCAGAATTTAATAAAGCAATTGAGTTTAACAGCATCGGAATATTACGAACTGGAAAACTAAACTAAAGCCATGAAGAAAAGAATAATGTACATCGAACATAAAACCGACCAGAGTGATAGAGGTAACGCCTGGATCGGGAAAGTGGAGTTTTCTAAAACTGGCCAAACTGTATACTTCAACGGCAAAGCCTTTAAAAAAATAATTCGGGGTGGGATTTATGGTAACTTCTACGATTCGGAGACAGGTGATGAATATTGGATTTCTGGAATCAAGAAAAATGGACAGGATAGACATTGGGCTGGTGGAGGAAAGATCATGGTTGATAAAGAGATCGTGGAAGAATACTTAGAACTGGTGAACTTCAGCATTCTTGACGAGCAGAACTTCGAACTTGTAGATATCGAGCCAACAGACAAACAAAAGTTTGCAGAAATTGAAAATCAGAAAATCTAAACGTGCTATAACAGTCGCTAGCACGAATGCGCCTGAGTACGTTTAGCGACTTTCATCTGATCTTCACCGCTCCGCAAGCCATTCTGAAATATCATCTCTCATAGCGACTGTCTTGGTTCTGGATTTTGATCTTCAAAACGCAGTACTTCGTAGTTGCCGTTGTAGGTTTTGGCTAGCAGAGCTATCTTAGTGCTTTCTGCTCAGCTCGGGGCGCACTCCTGCTAGCTTGGCGTTAGCGAGCATTGCACCAGAAAAAACGAGAACCATGCCTAGAAAATTTTTTAGAAGATTTGAGAGAATCGATCAACTTATCCGATTAAAAGCCACTGGAAAACCGTCAGAACTAGCTGAAAGGCTAGAAATCTCCGAAAGTACACTTTACGAATTCATTGGACTTATGAAAGAACTAGGGGCACCGATTCAATGGGATAAAAAACGAAACAGCTACATATATGATCCTGAAGGAAAATGATTGTGAAATTTTTTTCAGAAAATATGCTTACTCCGATATAATCCGAGTGACAGGCAGTTACTTTGAACTAAGTTTAATCTAATGAACGTATTTGGTTGAAAGCAAAAGTTTGTAAATACCGTAGCAACCAAGCTAAATGTCATTCTCATGAAGAATAAATTAACTGACGTGAGTAGGTAAATACACAAATTAGGTAATGCTAACTAGGGGAATGGTTCCCGATCCTTGCTTTGTAAAGAGTATGGGGTGATTCTTAAAATTAAAATTTTCAATGATGAAAGAAATGTCTTTAGAACAAATGGAAAATGTTGAAGGCGGTGGAAGAGTGTGTGAAACAGCAGTACTTGTCGGAAGTATAGCATTTGCAGTAGTCGGACTTGGAGTCCTGAGTATTGCTGTGTCTGTAGTTGGCTACGCAGGATGTGATTATAGTGCTGTTTAATAACATAGGTTATGAAAGTCGATACAAACAGTTATCTATTTAGATTTATACTATGTTTTCCCTCGATACCTATTTTCTATTTTGATTACAAGTTATCCTTGGTCTATCTTGTAGTTATCAATTTGAGTTTAATGGGTTATCACCGTTGGATAAAAGTCGATTCTAAATGATTTAATTTTGAAAGATCCAATTGTTGATTCCCCATTTGGACTTTTCAATTTTATTAATAAGAAGCTGATTCATAGTTGTGAGGACAAGCGCAATTCTAATTTCTTTATTCGTTTTTTTATTTTTAATTAATTTTTCATTTCAGAATATTGTACTAAACGATGATTTATATTTAGAGCATTTTGGAAATCTAAGTTTGGATCAGATTCGACAGATCTTAGATTTTAGGAGGAATTGGCGATGGTTAAACTACCTAATTGTCCCTATTATTTACATCATCAAGTTTACTCTAATTACTCTCTGGATACTCAGTGCTACCATCCTTTTCGGCTACAAAAACACCTTCAAAGAGATATTCCGTGTAGTTATTATTGCTGAGTTTGTCTGGCTAATACCATCTTTCATCACACTAATCTGGTTTGGGTTTATTGATACCGATTACAATTTATTGGATGTCCAATATTTCAAGCCCCTTTCTTTGCTGAATTTTTTTGATGCATCCCAAGTGGAAAACTGGCTTATCTTTCCATTACAATCCCTAAATCTTTTTGAGATTGCTTACATGTTTGTTTTGGCAATTGGTATCAAAAAAATCTTAAAGAAAGACTACAGGGAGGCACTCAATTTCACAATCCCTGTATATGGATCCGCTTTAGTAACTTGGATTGTGTTTATTACTTTTTTGAATATCAACCTAACTACCTAAGTGAAAAAAAGGATTATTGCCGTTTTTGGAGTTGTGTTGGTTTTGTTCATTGCATGGATGGGATACACCAGTGTAAAGAAGCTGGATAAAAAGCAAACCATTCAGGAAAGACAAAGTGATCTTTTTGAAATGTTCCATCAGCTTGGTCAAGTTGATTTGCCAGTTAAACCCACCGCTATCCTGATCTTTTTCAATAGCGAATGCGAACACTGTCAATGGGAAATGCAGGAGATCAGTAAAAGCATTGATCTGTTCAGTCAACATCAACTCTTGCTAGCCTCTTTCGAGCCAGAACAAGAAGCTATTTCCTTCTTAAATCAATACGGTCTTTCTAACTACTACGTCAAATCCTCCCCTGAAATGGTAATGGCTTCCTATACTGGAGGTGTGCCTCAAACACTGATATATCAAAATGGAAAATTGACTAATCATTTTAAAGGAGAAGTGAAGGTGGGTGCCGTTCTAGAAGTTTTGGGAGAAAAATGAATATTTCAAAGGTCAATAAAAAATTCACGCTTCAACATGGCCAGTCGGATTGCGGTCCAGCATGTATTGCCTCTGTGATCCAATATCACGGCGGAAGTTTTTCTTTAGACGAGATTAGAAGAATTACCGGTACTACCAAAACTGGAACAAAACTGCTGGGACTATATCAAGGGACTAAACAACTGGGCTTTGATGTAGTGGGGCTGGAAGCAGAAGGCATTGATAATCTTAAAGAACTGGAGCAACCTGTTATCCTGCATGTGGTTCTTGAAAATCGACTTCAACACTATGTAGTATTTTATGGATTTGAAGGAGATCAATTGATCATAGGTGATCCGGGAAAGGGCGTGAGTTTATGGAGTAAAGAACAACTTGAAGAAGTTTGGCATTCCAAATCCTTACTGAAGCTCGAGCCAAATCAAGATTTCAAAAAAGTAGCTGCTAAACCAAAGAAGTATTCTCAACTCATGAAATGGATCAAAGAAGATATCAATGTCCTTTTGGCTTCTTTGTTTTTGGGAGTTTTGATTTCCATATTTTCGTTAGCCACAGCTATTTTTTCACAAAAACTCATTGATGTAATCCTACCATCTAAAGAAATCACGAAACTAATTGTCGGTCTAGTATTATTTGGATTTGTTCTTTTGGCGAAGGCAGGCTTGGGACTAGTTCGTTCCACTTTTCTGATCACACAAAGCAAGGATTTTAATAACCGTATGATAGGCTCTTTTTTTCATTCATTGCTTCACCTACCCAAGCCATTTTTTGATTCGAAGAAAATTGGTGAGATGATTGCCCGAATGAATGATACTAGAAGAATCCAATTGGCAGTTAGTAACCTCGCAGGAAATATGCTCATAGAAGGTCTTGTTGTTATTGTTTCGCTGGTTGGAGTATTTGCTTATTCTTGGCAGGTTGGATTGGTTGTTTCCGCTTTCCTGCCGATATATTTATTTATTCTATGGAAGCTAAACAGACCAATTATTTCGGCTCAAAAGGAAGTAATGAGTAAGTATGCTTTGAATGAAGGTAACTACATAGATGTAATCAGTGGCGTATCAGAAATCAAGTCAACCGGAACGACTAACCTGTTTCACAAGTCTACGACTTTATTCTATCAGGTTTTTCAGGATAGTATCTTCAATTTGGGCAAGATTCAAATCAAATTCAACTTTAGGACGGAGTTTGCAGGGCTATTATTAATTATTTCTGTCATTTCGTTTTCTGCTCATCTGGTTATCACTGATCAGCTACTTCTTGGAATGATGATGGCAGTTTTATCGCTAGCGGGTTCTATTGGTCCCTCACTGACTCGATTGGCTCTTTTCAACGTTCAATTACAGGAAGCCAAAGTGGCTTTTAGCCGAATGGAGGAATTTACCACACTGGAAACAGAAAAAACAGAGGGTGAAGCTATAGAAAGGATTGACTCAATTGAACTCGATAATTTGTCCTTCAATTTTCCCGGCTCACTGCCCTTACTTAAAAAAATCAACCTTAAAATTGATCAAGGAAAAATCACAACTTTGTTAGGGGAAAGTGGTGCCGGTAAAAGCACCATTCTCCAACTACTGCAACGCTTTTATGAACCAGTATCAGGAAATATTTTAGCTAATGACCTAGAAATTAAGATGTTGGATTTGGATAACTATCGAGAAGAAATTGGAGTTGTCCCACAAGACATCAAAATATTCAACAATTATCTGCTTTTCAATATTGCGCTTTCCGAAGACGCAAAGGAATTAGAGCAAGTACCTACTTGGTGTCAGGAGCATGGATTTGACCAGTTCTTTACAAAATTTCCTCAAGGTTATATGACCCTGCTTGGTGAGGAAGGAGCGAACGTTTCAGGAGGTCAAAAACAACTGGTCGGGCTTGCAAGGGCATTATACAGAAACCCTTCTGTCCTGCTCATCGACGAAGGAACTTCTGCAATGGATAGAAACACAGAGCAGTTTATTCTCAACATGATCCAAAGAATTAAAAATGATATGGCAGTTCTAATGGTAACCCACAGAATGAAAGTGGCCCAACAATCTGACTATGTGTACGTACTTGAAAACGGAGCGATTGCCAAAGAAGGTGAACCAAGTGAACTGCAATCTATTCTTGAAACTGCCTAACCAAATGAATAGCTCGCTAACAGGCACTAAAAATGAATATGCGAACTGAGCACTTCGATATGACAATGCAGAAAAGCAACTTCAGTGCTTCTAGCAACTGGAGCGCATACTCATTTTAGTTGGGCGTTAGTTTCCACCAGCCCTGATCAACTTTATCAGTTAAGGAAAGACTTTGTAAATATCTTTTCGATGAATAACTCTTGCAAACTCTACTGAATCCTCTGTAACAAAGACACCAATGCGGTAATCACCCGAACGGATAC
>JBCCLN010000232.1:0-6710 GCA_039026865.1 Bacteroidota bacterium
ACCGTATATAAACTTTTAAGATACAGAAGTAACCTGGTACGAGGATAATGATTTTTTTGAATCGGAGGTGAATGTATACGGAATAACCAAAGAGTATAATTCTTCCTGGTTACTTTCTGAGGTACGTTCACCCAATCAACAAGATATTTTTGAACTGGTGTATGAAAGCCTGGGCAATGAATTTGAAGCATTCATTTTGCCGGTTGCTGATCTATCGGTAACTACTCAGCTAGAATTGGAAAAAACAGGTCAAACCTTTCCGGTGAATACCGGATAGGTCACAAATTTTCAACCATCTATCAAAACAGAGAGGACCCTGCTGACCAGCATTACTCACAATGGCAGTGAAATATATGCGATGTCTTATACCAACCGTTCCGATCTCGCTAATAAAAATGGGACATTGGCTAAAATCAGATGCTACGATCAAGGTAGGATTGCCCCAAAGTGGACAAACAGGAGCGATGGTGTTTTTGTCGGTAAAAAACGAGACACGGTTGATCTGAGTGTGAAGGTAAACTATGAGACCGCACCGGGTGGTAACGGCTTTTTAGGTACCGCTTACGCCACTCCTTTGCCTCCCGCATAGTCAATGGTCCATGGCACTGCTGTAACTTCAATGTTCTGGTTCACTCACAAAACCAGATACCACTGGATTCATGTGAATATATTGAAGTTTTTCATACAGCATTTCATTTGAACTCCACTCAATTGGAGGATTAGCTTGCTGCCACAGTTGCCAATCTTTATTGTTACCATTTTTTCTGCCTGCTCTCTCCATCATCCATACTACCCACTCCTTTCTAACTTTCACTTGGATGAGCATTTATTTCTTCTCTTGGTTTTCGCTCGGCTGTGCCGGGTGACGATTATAAAATATTATCTGAATGAGAATGACCATTGAATAAAAAAAAGAAAAATAATGGTCACTCGCTACAAGAGATCAACTGGTTTGGAGATGTTAAAAGTGAATATGAACTGAGCACTTTGAAAAATATTTTGCAAGGAAATTTTATTAATTCCAGCAAACAGGGATGCATACCCATTTTTGATGAAGGTCTACTCATTATATCCTCAAAAAAAAATAGATGTCAATTTTTCGGTTGCGGCACACTTGGTATGTAGGCTTCTTTGCAAGAAAAACAATATGCAAAGAGTCTTTGTCCTATTATTAATTACAACTTTAGCAATATTCCAATTGGTATTTAGGCAGAAAATTGGGAAATGCATTTTTACCAGAACTTCACAGCCGGTGAATTACAACTTTAAAAGTTCAAAATCCATTTTTAGTGAAAGTAGTCCAACTGGAATTGGGGTAACACAAAAACATGATGATTCTTGGAACTGGAAATATTTATTTATTCTTAAAGGAGGTAGTTATGATTATTACTCCCTTTTTAGCTTAACCATAAACTCAGTAAATCTTAGCAGTTCCGTTAAATTTGGTGCTGACTTGTTAGATGAAATACTAGGATGCCTTCTCAACCAGAACAAATCAACAAGTTATGGACCTTCACAGGTAGAATTTGCTCTTTTCCCAATATCAAATACAGAATTTAACAAAGAAATTCCTTTGTGCATTGGGATTGCTAGCCCAGACGATGAATCTTTATTTACCGTAGATACGCTTTTCGGAGAGTAAACCCGAAAAATTCGAGTGTTATTCATTGAGATGAGGTAACGCGTTGAATATGAGGTAATTGATTTTGAATAAGATGACAAAATCGTTCCCCAAATTTGAGGAATCAAAAATCATTCAGTATGAATACAAAACTACTGTAAATCAATTACTTGAATCAACCCGCCACTATTTGTGGTGAATAATGCGGGTTAACCTGAGCTTTGGGCTTTAAAGCTTAGGTTGAGGCTCTTATACTACCGCATCTCCGGTTTGTGTATATAGCAGCACGATGCCTGGGTATGATCTTTCTGGTAATAATTCACTGGCTTTGCTCTTATAACACTTCTCACTGAGTACGATTCCTAAATCACTCGCTTTAAGTAAAGTTTCTTTTTGAGTTTTTTTCCATCGCGATTAATCTTAACTTTTATCTTCCTTCCGTCTTTAGATCTAAGAAGGGCGAAAATATCCGAGAGTTTATGTGTCCTGAGACTTCTCCCATTGATTGAATAGATAATATCGCCTTTTTTGATGTCCGCTTTTGATGCGGGGCTATTTTTATTCACCGATACTACTAGTAGCGTATCCAGGTTAGAACCTATAGAGTTAATGGTCATACCGCTCATGTCATACTCAAAATCATCTTTGAATTCGTCGCCCTTTTTTAAGTATAATTTTTTATTCCCGTAATCGAATGTTACCCTAAATCTGGTAAGTAAATCACCTCCAAATGTTCCAACTCTGGACCCACGCTTGATTACTTTGTTGTATGCTCCCTCAAACGGGGCCGAAACTAACATTTCACGAAATCCAAAGCAATCAATTTTTACCGAATCCATTCTACTTACATACCCAGGGATCTCTCCGGCAATTCCCCTACCCAAACGGGTCTCTATTCGTTTATCAGGAATGCTTATACCATCAAGGTTTTGATAATCCAGCAGTGCTGCGTGACTTGCACCCGTATCAATCATAATATCTAAACAAGCCTTTTTATCCTTTTGCTTCACAATGGCCTTTACGAAAGGCTTACTTCCATTAATGGAAATGGGAACAGAAATAGCTTTTTTATCTTTTTTAAATTTTTTGGGATTGTGAAGTGTAAGAATACTGTCATCATAATTGATTTCTACAACGAATCGGCTGAAAATATCATAGCCTATGATTCCATGTACATCATCTCCAATATTCTCAGAAAGCATTAAGTAGTCTTCTCTTAAAACCAGCAAGTTCATATTTTGCCCGGTTATTCCACCAGGTAATGAGAAAGTTGTCTGATTGGCAACGTACGCTTGAACAGAATCTATAATGCCGGGTCCAGCAATGGTGATCTCTCTTAAATAAGTGAGTTCCAATATATCAGCATAGAGCTTTTCGGTAAGTATGGCTGTTTTCACACCTGTATCCAGGATGAATTTTAAAGTAAGAAATTGATTGATGGTGACTGGAATAACAATGAGATTATTGTGCTGTTCAAAGCGAATTTCGATTCGCTTTCTTCCTTCGGGCATCTTAAATCCAAATTCTTTTTGACTCTTGGCTGAGGAACATAGGCAAGTGTTGATCACTAGTGTAAACGTCATCAGACTTATTATTAGGTTTCTCATAAATCATTTTATGAAATTAGTTGTACTCATTTTAACAACGAGTTTAAAATTCTACCCTTATATAGGATTAAAATTTAATCAAATAGCTTTTGAATATCACGCTGAGAGAGACCTTTTACAAAACTTTCTTCTATCGCAATGAGGTCGGAGGCTAGTTTTTGTTTGTGTTCTTGAAGCCTAATGATCTTTTCTTCTATGGTATCTTTAGTTACAAATTTATAGGCAAAGACTTTTCTGGTTTGACCAATCCGATGAGCTCTATCGATCGCCTGAGCTTCTACAGCGGGATTCCACCAGGGATCAAGAAGAAAAACATAATCAGCTTTGGTCAGATTTAATCCACTACCGCCTGCCTTGAGCGAAATAAGAAAGACGGAAACAGTGTTTTCATTTTGAAAATTTTCTACTTGGCGTTGACGATTTTTTGTGGTCCCGTCTAAATACGAAAAATGAATCTTCTGTTTGTTTAAGTAGTCAGCTACTATTGCAAGATGTTTCACAAACTGACTGAATATAAGAACTTTATGGCCTTTTGACACAGAGTTTTCAATCATATAGGTAACTTCTTCTAGTTTGCCAGAAAGACCTTTGTATTCAGGGTTTATCATTTTTGGATGATTGGCAATCTGTCTCAGCTTGGTTAGCCCTTGTAATAGAATCATTTGGGACTTAGCCAGTCCATCTGTTTCTATTATATCCAAGATCTTACTTCTAAAAGCATTTTTCTCCTCTTCGTATATCGCTTTTTGATCATCACTCATGGTGCAATAGCGGATATTTATCATCTTTTCAGGAAGATCTTTGGCTACCTGACCTTTTTCCCTGCGCAATAAAAATGGTTTGATAATGGCATTGAGCTTCTTGGTTTTGAACTCATCTCTTTTTTTCTCAATAGGTATCACATACTCTTTTTTAAAGTAGGATTCATTGCCCAGCAGGCCTGGATTTAAAAAGCTCATTTGGGACCACAGATCTAGCGTGCTGTTCTCTATAGGTGTTCCTGAAAGAATTAATTTTCTTCTTGATTTTAGACGCCTGACTTTTTTAGTTATTAAGGAATCAGGATTCTTTATGGCTTGTGATTCGTCAAGGATGATGTAGTTGAAATAAAAATTCGAGAGAATATCTGTATCTACCCTAGTGGTTCCGTAGCTGGTAATGACCAGATCATAGGTTGCAAATTGTTCACTACACTTTTTGCGATGGATACCGGTATATTTAAGCATCTTTAATCCAGGAGTAAATTTTTTTGCTTCCATTTCCCAGTTGTATAACAAAGAAGTAGGCATGATCAACAGATTTGTGGCTTTAGGATTTTCATCTTTTTGCTGCTGCAAAAGGGCCAGGGTCTGGATGGTTTTTCCAAGCCCCATATCATCAGCCAGGCACCCTCCAAAATTATATTCATCCAAAAACCTCAACCAATTATAACCGGCAAGTTGGTATGGTCTAAGTTCTCCTTTAAAAGTGCGTGGCGTTTCGTAATCTTCTATTTTCTCGAAGGAAAGGAGTTTTTCTAGCTTTCTGTTTATCTTAACTTTTGCTAATTCTCCTTCCTTCAACTCTTGCACCAAAGAAACGTGTATTTTGTTAAGTAAAATACCTTCATCAGTTTGATTAGAAAAAACAAACAAGTCTTTGTAGCGTGTGATCCACGATTCAGGAATGACACCAATTTCACCATTAGGTAGGTTTATTTCCGTTTTACCCTTTAAAATACACTTTCTTATTGCTGAAAAAGGTATTTCAAAGTCGCCAAATTTTATCTTCGCCTTCAAATCAAACCAATCAATTCTCTCGCTTACCTCCAGGTCAATAGTAGATTCTCCTAAAAAGAACTTCTTATCTTTCTGTCTTTGGTTGATGATAAAATTCTCCAGGAGGTCATGGTTTTTTCCAAACCAATCGAAAGCTTTTGTTTTAGGCAAAGTGATTCTAGAATTCCGCAGTGGAAGACCTTTTTCGGAAAGTCGATGAATGATATTTTTTTCCCCGTCGTGGTCCCTTGTAATGCGATGAAAAACATATTTGCTATCAATCTGCTCCAAAGTAACACTCACCTTACTCAATTTGTCCGCGTTAAAGTTATGTTTTCCATAATCAAATGAGAGCTCCAGAAGAAGTTTGTCATTCTTGGTGTTATGGATACTATGATCATTTTCTTCGAAGAGTGAAGATGATTGAACCGTCTGTAGTTCGCTGACTGTGATTTTAGGTGTGGGTTTAGGTCTATGTACCAGGATATCAAACCCTTTTGCATAGACATCAAACTCCGAAATCAGAGGAGCCACAAATTTTTTGTAATATGTACTCTCGATATCCTTTGGAATAAGGATGAATTTCTTTTTCAAAAAAGGCTTGAGCTTTCCCCCACTAATGGGCTTTTGAAATGTGAAAAGTTTACTATTACAAACAAGCCAGGCCGGTTCTTTGCAAAGCAAGTAGCTCCCATTGTTTAAAAAATCGACTTTTTCACCGCTCAATTTGATAGTAGGAAAGTAGTGCGTATTGTCTTCATTTTTTCGAAAATGAAATAGAATAGACGCTTTCTCATCTTCGATTTTCAGCTCCTTCCATGTGGGTTCCCCATCCTTGCCCATTTCAAACAATCTCTTGCCGTTAATGAGAGACATAATTCGGGACCTTCGTCGATCTACATAGTTTGCAATTTCTCTTTGCAATGCCTTATCTCCCACTTGATTATCAAACGTACTAAGAAAAAATACTTCGGATTTTTGACGTTTTTTTTGAAACTTATTAGCTATTTGATCTTGCTGTATTTCATCCATTAATCGAATGATTTGATAATCATTTTCATCTAAACCAGAAGCGAATTCAGATGCGTTTTTTGAAGAAATGTTTTGATGTGAATAAGTGAGTTTTCCCTTCTTATTGAGCTGCACGACAAAAGACTCAAAGAGATAACCTAAATACTCATGTTCATACAAAGAATAAATTAATTCGAATGGCTGTTCAGGAGAGACTTTCACGAAAAATTAAGTCTTAATAATCGTCGAAATTACAAAATTTTCGAAGAATCCCAACAGCAAAGACTATGAAGTGCAGGGCATCAGTACATTAAATTTATAGTGGCCTTAGGGACTTGGATTCTTAGTGTTTAAAAAAAATTTGCTTAAAAAATTTTCCCTCTGCTTGTAAGAGGAATATTGGCGTTATTTATGAATGTGGGCGTTTAACCCACCTTATACCCACCTTAAGCAGCCTTCTTTAGGGCAGCCAGTTGTTGTTCAAGGCTTTTACTTCGTTTTTCTTTAAATTTCGTTTGGTTTAGCCGAAATATTTCGGGATTAAACGCTTCTTTTTTAGTCCTCATATGAAAGTAGATGATCGCCATTTTACGAGCCATCGCACATTTAGCTGCTTTGGGCCCTAATCTGGCTTTGAGCCTGCGGTAATCATGTCCAAAAACAGGATCACTGCTGTAGCGGCTGTTTGCCGCATGAATAAGAGCTGTTTTTAGG
>JBCCLN010000233.1:0-6697 GCA_039026865.1 Bacteroidota bacterium
ATTAAGTAGCTGAATAGTAACTGTTATTAATTGAGATGAGGTAATACGTTGAATATGAGGTAATTGATTTTGAATGTGAGGACAAAATCGTTCCTCAAATTAGAGGTGCCCTTGAGGAATCAAAAATCATTCATTATGAATACTAAACTTCTGTAAATCAATTACTTGAATCAACTCGCCATTATTTATGGTGAATAATGCGGGCTAATAATATGGAACGCCAACTAAACGGATCTTGCCTTAAAAATGAAATCTTAACTTTTCAAGCGTTCAATGAGGCTTCAAAATGGAAATAGGTCACTTCAACCTAAAGTCTGTCAGCCTCATGATCTTCTGTAAGAGTGAAGAATACAGTCATCGTTTGGATTAAAAAAAACATTAATAAATCAATTATGAAAACGCTTAAAATTAAACATGTTCTCTTTTTTGCACTCGTTACAATAGGATTTACCTCTCAAGGATTTGGACAGAGCAGACCTATGGACGATGCTACTCCTGAAGAAAAAGCAGAGATGGCCACAGAGAAGCAAAAGGAGAAATTAAGCCTTGATAGTAATCAAGAGAAACAGATGTATGAAATCAACTTGAAGTATATCAAAGAAATGGAAGAAATACAAGCCGGAGGAAGGTCTCGATCTACCATGGTTAAGTTAAAAGATATGAGTGATAGAAGAGATAAAGAAGTGAAAGGAATTCTTGGCAAAGATCAGTATAAAGAGTACACGAAGATGCAAGAGGAGCGCAGAGAAGAGATGAAGAAACGAATGCAGTCAAGACGAGGAAATGGTTAAGAAAGCACTTCTGCTCTTGAGTCTGGTGTAGATTAGAGATATGGTCACTGTCGTAGTTCTTAAGAAGTCGGTAGCGGCTTCTTTTGAACTAGATAGTAAGCCAGGTGTAATGGATAGCTTTATCTATGATGATAGGTTGCGTGATTTCGTCTTAAATATCAATACTACAATTAGGAATTAACCTTTTTTCTTCTTAGAATTACAACACTGCAATCAGGAAAAAACTATGGGAAAGTATCATTTAGGCGAATTCGAAGAAATCGTATTGTTGACGGTTGGTATCTTATATGGAGATGCATATGGGGTTTCTATTAAAAACGAGATTGAAGAGAAGCTCAATAGGAAGGTGAGCGTAGGAGCATTACAATCCGCACTAAAGAGATTAGAAGAAAAAGGCTATTTAACTTCAAAAGAGGGCGAGTCGACTAGTGAGCGAGGAGGTCGTCCTAAATTGTACTTTACCTTGACTCGCTCTGGCCGTGATGCTATTGAATATGCACGTGAACTGAGAAATCAGCTCTACAGCAGAATCCCTAAGGTGGCCTTGGATTTGAAATTAATAGAAATATGAAGGAGCGATATTCAGGTCCTCCTAAAATTTTCATTCGCTTTTTCAAATGGTTTTGCGATCCTCGTCTTCATAAGTATCTAGAGGGTGACTTGTTCGAAATCTTTGAAGTGATAAAGAAAAACGAGGGGCTGCGTAGAGCACGTTGGAGATTCACTTGGGAGATCCTTAAGCTCTTTAGAACAGGAATCATAAGATCTTCTAATAATTATAGATTAAATCATTCTAGTATGATAAAAAATTATTTTAAAATGGCCTTTCGAAGTATTTCGAAAAATGGAGTGCAGACGGCGACAAACATTTTTGGCATTTCCGTTGGGGTGGCTGTTGTTATCCTGATTGTTCAATATACCAGCTTTGAATTCAGTTTTGACGATTTCCATAGTAAAAGAAATGAAATCTACAGGGTAGATAGTAATATTGTAGAGGCTGATGTTGTTATGAGCAGAAGCAAAAGCAGTGGGTACATGCTTGGCCCTACGTTGGTGGAACAGGTCCCTGGGATCACGACCTTTCTAAGGGTGCATCCACTAGAAAGTGGAGCGGTAGTCACGTATGTTGGGCAAGGTGGTAAATCCAAGCAACAGTTTTTCGAAGAACGAGATGTCATTAGGTTTGTCGATCAAAGCTTCTTTCAGCTTTTTGACTTTAAATTGAAGGAAGGCAACAGGTCGACGCTATTGACAGAACCCAACAGCGTGGTGATCACAGAAAGCATACAAGCGAAATACATGGGTAGTATTGAAGAACCTGTAGGGGAGTTCATCAAAATTGATGGGGGTAGGTACCCGGGTACCTTTAAGGTTTCAGGGGTACTGGAAGACCTAACTTAAAATAGTCAGTTTTCGAACATTCAAATCTTCTTGTCCATGAAAGATTTACTTAAAGCAAAGCAATATGCGGAAGATGACGGCTGGGGATGGACCAATTTCGTCACATATATAATGACAGATGGACAAACTGATATACGTGATGTGGAGAAGGGCGCTGTTGATATAATCAATAATCGTGATCAAGATGCCCCGTCAGATACAAAAACCAACGTAGTTTTTTCTTCATTACCGGACCTTCATCTTCGTGACAAGACAGTTATTGGTGGGATAAATGCCAGCAAGCTCACATTTTTCCTTATAATAGCCCTCTTAATCATTGTTATCGCATGGCTCAATTATATCAATCTTTCCACTGCCCAGGCCATTCAGCGTGCCAAGGAAGTAGGCATAAGGAAAGTAGTAGGCGCTACTCGCAACCAATTGATCTTTCAGTTTTTTTTTGAAGTATTCATTTTAAACACTGTAGGGTTGCTGCTAGCTTTTGGACTCGCTTACCTGTCACTTCCTCTTCTGGAATATGTTTCGGGTCGTTCATTGGTGTTTGGTTCAGGTATTGAGTTAAAGCATAGGGTAGCTCTGGGGGTGATTTTTGTGGTTGGCACGTTTTTAAGTGGCCTTTATCCGTCACTTGTCTTATCCGGTTTTAAGCCTGCTGTTGTCATCAAAGGGACCAATTTTTATGAAAGCAGAAAGTTTGGGTTACGTCAGGGGCTAGTAGTATTTCAGCTGTTGATTGCCATCTTTTTGCTGGCCGGAACTTGGGCTGTTTATCGTCAGCTTCAGTTCATGCGCACACAAGATTTAGGCTTAAATGTAGAGCAGGTGCTTTTTGTTCGTGCACCATTTGTATTTGAAGATAAAGAAAAAGCTAAGCGGCAGATGGATACCTTTCGTGATTGGCTGATGACGATCCCTGCGGTGGAGGAGGTGTCCACTTCCGATGCTTTACCAGGTGGGAGTTTCAATTGGGGCACCGAAATGATAGTAGAAGGAGAAGACGAGCAGCAAAGGCAGTCTGTACAAATGATGTGGGTAGATGATAATTTCCACGATACATATGGAATTAAGGTTGTTGCCGGACGCTTTCACCATAAAGACCTACAGGGTGTAGATCACCAGGTCGTCGTCAATGAAACCCTAGTAGGCCAATTTAATTTGGGTATGCCTGATGAGGCCATCGGCAAAAGGATGAAAGTTGGAAAGACGCTTTTCCCAATTATCGGGGTGGTAAAAGACTATCATTGGAACTCCCTTAAAGATGAAAAGATGCCAACACTGTTTTATTACACGGATTTTGGTAAGAACCTTTCCATTAAAATGGCTGTGGACAATATCGATGAAACCATGGCATCTGTAAGCAACCATTATAGAGCGCTGTTTCCTGGCAATCCCTTTGATTATCAGTTTATGGATGAGTACTTTCATCGCCAGTATCAATCAGACGAGCAATTTGGCACCATATTCAGCGCATTTTCGGTGATAGCGATCGTTATTGCATGCTTGGGCTTATTTGGCTTGGCATCCTATACATTGGGTTTGCGAATAAAGGAGATAGGAATTAGGAAGATACTTGGGGCAAAGGTTTCATCTATTTTATCCTTGATTTTCAAGGACTACCTTTTATTGATAGCAGTGGCCAGTATGTTAGGAATTCCTATCCTCTATTTCATGATAGATGAGTGGCTTAGTGACTTTGCTTACAGGATCAATATCACCTTAGATCTGTTTGCTATCCCCGTAGTCCTACTTGTCGTTATAACATTTTTGACGATAAGCTATCAATGCATCCGGGCCGCCATTCGTAACCCTGTAACCACTCTCCGCAGTAACTAATTTTTAATTCTGAACAGCTTTTAGGGTTTAAATAGAGTTGATTTTGCCAAAATTGTGAACTTTAGTGGTACGGTTATTCCTAAAACACATCAAGCACTTGAGTTTATTTCAGTCCGTACAAATTAAAACTAATCGTGATAAGCAGTCATTTCCAATTTTTAAATCTGAAAATTGGCCCCTACTCAACTCCTTATGATATTATTCAGTTTTCCCTACGGACTACTCCCATAGTTTTCAAGTTTACTCAAATTCCCGTTCTATTTAGATTCATACTAATGAATAACTCCTCACAACTTGCCAATCGTTTTAGAGAAGTAATCTTGAATGGTAGGTGGATTGCAAATACAAATATGAAAGATCAGCTTTCGGATGTCACATTAGAACAATCCTTAAAAAAAGTAGCCAACTTGAATACCCTTGCTGCTTTAACGTTCCATATAAATTACTACGTGGCAGGGGTATTACAAGTATTTGAAGGAGGCAGTTTGGATATTCGGGATCAATTTAGTTTCGATGTTCCTAATTTAGAATTGGAAAAGCAATGGGAAGACCTTAAAAACAAACTCTTTTCAAATGCGGAAAGGTTTGCGATACATGTGGAGAAAATGACAGATGAAAAATTAAATGAGGTTTTCGTTAAGGAGAAGTATGGAGATTATAAAAGGAATATTGAAGCAATGATTGAACACGCTTACTATCATTTAGGGCAGATGACGCTGATTAAAAAAATAATTGTTGCAAGTGACTAATCACTTTTTCAAAATCACACTTAATGCCTCAATACAATAAATACTACAGGAACGAGAATTTTTTTGGCGATCCATATCCTGAGTTAATGGATTACATAGTCCGTCAAAAGAGGGGCAAAGTATTGGATTTAGGTTGCGGGCAAGGGAGAGATGCTATTGCGCTAGCCCGTTTAGGGTTTGAGGTAACCGGTGTTGACAGTTCTGGGATTGGAGTAAATCAGATGGTTCAAGTTGCCAAAAACGAGAATCTTCCGCTTACTGGCTCAATAGCGGACATATTTGAATTTAATAACCTGGATGGCTACTCTTATATCCTTTTGGATAGCATGTTTCATTTTGCAAAAAAGGATAAGCTAAAAGAGGTTCGTTTCATAAAGAAACTAATTCTAAGCATGAATCCGGAAGCTCAAATAATAGTTTGTATCCAGGATTCTGGCAGTAGAGTCAAAATCTTGAGAGAGATAATTAATCAATCAAATGCCAGCATACTTTTCGAAGATAAATTCATCTATTCTTTCATTGATAAAGTGTCTCGGCATACTTCAAAAACTCATTATCAGATGATGGTGGTAAGTCAGTAATCATTCGCGTTTCATTAGTTCAATACTCACTTTTGAATATTTATTAGGATAGCCATTTTCTATTCGTAAAAATCATACTAAAACCTTATTACGTATTTGCTAATAAATCATTGTATCTGTGCCAATAAAAGCCGAAATCAAAATACTTCCTTCACTGAATAACCTTGAATTGACAAAAGTTAGCTCGTATGGAGATTGCAGTCAGGACAAACATTATCACAATCAAGTATCATTTGCAGTGGTTACTCATGGAACGGGAAAGTTTAGGTTTAGAGATGCTTATCATCATGTTAGGCAGGGAGCCATCATCAAAATAAACCCAGGTGAGGTTCACAGCTCCGGAGAATCAACAAACCAAAAACATCTGGAGTATCGTGTTTTTTATCTTTCAGACTCACTGGTAAAAGACGTCTTAAGAGCTGAAGACCAGGAATCAAAGGAGATTGATTTTGCAGAAAAGATATCCTACAATGATTACTTTTTCAGCAAGTGTTTAAACACTCATATTGGTTTGAACAGCGAAATTGATACGTTATATGTAGAGTCAGCCTTTACTGAGCTCCTTCTTTTGCTTCTGAATAAACACAATCGGGTTAAAGTAGAAATCCCTATTCATGACTGCAAGCCATCATACTTATCAACCGTCATTGATTATCTACACGCTTATTACTACAAATCCATTTCGCTTAGGCAGTTATCAGAGATTTCTGAAAGAAGTCCAAGTCAGGTTCTTAGAACTTTCCAAAAACACATTGGCGTAGCTCCTCATGCCTATCAATTAAATCTAAGGATTATTAAAGCTAAGGAATTCTTACTACAAGATATGCCGATCTCCCAAACTGCCCTAAAAGTCGGATTTGTTGATCAGAGCCATTTTCATAAGCACTTTAAGCGAATTACTCATGTGACTCCCGGTAGCTTCATTAACCCGAATTTCAAGACATTGCACCGCTAAGGCGGCTATATAACATAAAATAGCTAACTAAAAGCGCTTTATATAAGCTTTTTGATTTTCAAATAGTTGTATTTTAGTTAGATGGAAAAATTCGGGTGTTATTCATTGAGATCATGTAACACCTTGAATAGGAGAATCCTTTGAAAAACCCGCCTTTTGGCCCGACTCTTCGCTACTCAAAATTTCAAAAGCCTCATTTACGACCAGTAAACTACGTTTTTGAAATTCTAAAAGCCTTGATTTGAACCAAAAATCCAGTTTTGCAAAGGATTCTCTTAGGTAATTGATTTTGAATGAGAGGACAACATCGCTCCCCAAATTTGAGGAATCAAAAATCATTCAGAATGAACATTAAACTACGGTAAATCAATTACTTGAATCAACCCG
>JBCCLN010000234.1:0-6512 GCA_039026865.1 Bacteroidota bacterium
ACGTATTTTTTACAGTTCTTTCCAGAATTGGTGAGAAGCAATCATGTTTTCATCTTGGACACTCCATTGTTTAGAGTAAGAAACAAAAAAGAAACTATCTATTGCTATTCGGAAGAAGAAAAGCAATTAGCTGTGTCCAGGCTGGGAAATAAGCCCGAGATTACACGATTTAAAGGGCTGGGAGAGATCTCCCCTAACGAGTTCGCAGGATTCATTGGAGAAGACATTCGATTAGACCCCGTTATCCTTCAGAAAGATACGAGTATAGCAGATCTGCTTAAATTCTATATGGGTAAGAATACACCTGACCGACAACAATTCATTATTGACAAGCTAAGGGTAGAAAAAGACTTGATTGAAGAAGAGATTGCTGCTTGAAATGGAAAGGTCAAAATCTTTATCGATTTCTTCAATCAAGCGATATAAGATATTAGCTGTTATCACTATTTCGGTTTTCTTGGTTATATGTTTTATCACTATGGGACTAAGCGGCTCGTGGTTTAGCTGGCTTATCGCTTTGGGATATTTTGCAGGATTGCTATTTGGTTATTACCCTAGGGTTAACGCTTTTCTGAATAAAATCAAGGAAGTATCTTATGATAGCAAAAACCTCTATATCAAAGAAGGAGATTACGAAATCCAAATTCCTTTTTACCAAGTACGAGAAGTTGAAATTTTAAGCTTAGATGGGCTTTATAAATTTCGGCTTTATCATCATGATCAGTTTGGCAGTGAAGTGATTTGTAAACCTTCACTTTGGTATCCTTTAAATTTTAAGAAGATAGACAAAGAGCTTAATGTGATTAGATCATTAATCCGAAAAGCACATAGAGAATACCACGACGAGACTTCTCCTCCAAATGCATTAAGTAGTTTTAATTAATTTTATTGCATTATTTCTGCAAAATTTCTTAAATTGTAAAAAAAATACAAAAAAATAATTATTGTAAAATAATTGCAATGGATTACATCATATTGATGGCAGACGTAGTAGATAGTCATAATTTTGAAGGAAAAGAACTGATGGATAAATTCCAGGAATTGGTCAAATTCACTAATCGGATATTTTACGATGCTATCTTGTCTCCACTTACAATTACGCTAGGAGATGAATTTCAAAGTGTAATAAACAGGCCTTCAAGTGCCGTGGCTATAGTTTTTGCTATGGAGGAATGGATTATCGAAAATGAATGGAATTTCAAGCTTAGATACGTGATTGTGGAAGGGAAAATAGATACAGAGATAAATAGGAAATCTGCACATGAAATGCTGGGTGAAGGGTTAACCAAAGCCCGCAAACGGCTTGGTGACATGAAGAAAGAATCCAATCGTTTTTTTGTCTCACTCAAACATGAACTGCGCTCATCTAGCCTGCTCAAAGTGTTTAGGTTAGCACAATATTTCATTGATAGCTGGCAGCCTAAAGACCGGGCTACAGTTTCAGGATTTTTGAACGGGTTGGATTACAAAGAACTTGCAAAAAAACTAGGTAAAGATGATTCATCTGTCTGGAGAAGGAGAAAGAGTTTGGCCATTGGAGAGTATCAGACATGCAAGTCACTGATGGAAGAATTGATAAATGGATAGCTTTAAAATCAATGTGGCGATTTATGTATTGGGTGAGTTGGTGGCTTTGCCGGTTTTTTGGGGTATTACAAAAATGTTTCAAAGAGACTTGACGCTAAGTAGTGTCATCAGGGGATTGTTAGAGCGACTGTTTTTATACATTATTTTGCAGATATCGTTACCTCAAGGCTTGGCTTTTTTCGGAGCATTAAAAATTGCCACTCGGTTAAAAGATGATGATAAGATTTCTAATGATTACTTCCTGGTAGGTAATTTGATTTCAGTGCTAATGGTCATCGCGTATTACCTCATTAGCAAACACTATGAATAAACAATGGGAGAAGAACACGAAGAAGAATTACATGATGTGATCCCCTTATCAGGGATGTACGAAAACTGGTTTCTGGACTATGCATCCTACGTCATTTTGGAGCGTGCCGTTCCAGCAATTGATGACGGGCTTAAACCGGTTCAACGACGCATACTACATGCCATGAAAGAGATGGATGATGGTAGATACAACAAGGTAGCGAATATCATCGGCAGTACGATGCAATACCATCCTCACGGCGATGCGTCTATCTCAGATGCAATTGTCAACCTGGGGCAAAAAGACTTACTTATTGACGCACAGGGAAACTGGGGAGATGTCCGAACAGGCGATCCTGCTGCAGCTTCAAGGTACATCGAAGCGAGGCTTTCAAAGTTTGCGTTAGAAGTACTTTATAATCCCCAAACCACAGAGTGGCAGTTGTCATATGACGGCCGAAAAAAAGAACCCGTTACTTTTCCGGTTAAGTTTCCACTATTGTTAGCTCAGGGCGTGGAAGGTATTGCGGTAGGGTTGTCTACTAAAATGCTTCCTCATAACTTTTGTGAAATTCTTGAAGGTTGCATAGCCACGCTTAAAGGCAGAAAAGTGAAGCTATACCCTGATTTCCTTACAGGAGGAAAAATAGATGTAAGTGATTACAATGATGGAAAAAGAGGAGGAAAAATACGCGTAAGGGCAAATCTTGAAGAGCACGATAAATCCACACTTATCATCAGAGATATTCCATATAGCACTACCACTTCCTCCGTGATAGAATCGATTGTCAAGGCAAATGATAAAGGTAAAATTAAGATTAAGAAAGTCGTAGATAATACCGCTGCTGATATTGAGATAGAGGTAAGTCTGGCGCCCGGGACCTCTCCGGATATAACCATGGATGCTTTATTCGCTTTTACAGATTGCGAAATCTCGATATCTCCTAACGCATGCGTCATTGTCAATGATAAACCGCAATTTTTAGGAATTACAGATATCCTGAAACAATCAGTTGATCAAACACTAGATCTATTAAAGCAGGAATTAGAGATAGAAAAAGCGGAACTTAAGGAGAAAATATTCTTTACCAACCTGCTTAAGATTTTCATTAACGAAGGAATGTATAAACACCCGGAGTATGAAAATTCGGAAGACCTTAGAAAATGCTATGAAGTGCTGAGTGCTTTATTTACTCCGTTCTTTCATATCTTTTACCGAGAAATAACCAATGATGATTATAAGCGACTAATTGATAAACCACTAAGCAGCATTACCCGATTTGATACGGGCAAAGTTGAAGTACAAATCAAAGAATTAAGAGAGAAAATACAACAGGTGGATCATAACCTCAATCACCTTACCGAATTCGCAATTGAGTATTATCGAAAATTGTTGGATAAGTACGGAAAGGCAAGACAACGTAAAACAGAGATCACCCACTTTGATACGATCAATACTACAGTCGTAGCAGCAAACAACGCAAAGCTTTATCTCAACAGGAAGGATGGTTTCATTGGTTATGGACTGAAGAAAGATGAATTTGTCTGTGATTGTTCGGATATTGATGATATCATAGCATTTACTAAAGATGGTAAGTTTGTAGTAATCAAGATCCAGGACAAAGCATTCGTTGGTAAAGACATCCTATATGCCGGTGTGTTTAAAAAGAACGATGAACGTATGGTCTACAATATGGCCTATGTAGATGCAAAGTCTGGGAATAGCTATGTTAAAAGGTTTCAGGTACTTTCAATCACGCGTGATCGAGTTTATGATCTCACCAAGGGAGGCAAAGGAAAAGCCCACTATTTTAGTGCAAATCCTAATGGCGAAGCGGAAGTAGTTACCGTCTCGCTCACGCAAGCCAGCAAGGCTAGGAAAAAGGTCTTTGACTTTGATTTTGCTGAATTGGAAATAAAAGGAAGGGGGGCCGGAGGGAATCTATTGACTAAATACCCTGTGAGAAAGATAACACTAAAAGAAGAGGGAAAATCAACGCTCGGTGGTGTTGATATTTGGTATGATCCCACCGTAGGGAGATTGAATAGAGAAAATAGAGGAGATCATCTGGGTAATTTCAAAGCAGACGACCAGATCATTGTGTTTTATAAAGAGGGAAGTTACGAGACCACTTCATTTGAACTGACCAATCACTATCATTTCGATAGTCTTTTGGGTATCTTCAAATTGGAAAAGGGTGCTTCTTTTAATGCGATTCATTATGATGGCGAGAGTAAAAATTTCTATGTTAAGCGTTTCATCATTGAAACTAATACGTTGAATAAGCGATTTTCTCTTGTTACGGAAGCCCGAAGTTCAAAACTCGTTTTTATTTCTAAGGGGATCAATACTGATGTAGAAGTAAAATATAAAACCGGTAGAAAGCATGAAACAAAGAAACTGGATCTTATGAATCTTATCGAGATTAAAGGATGGAAAGCTATGGGCAACAAGCTTCCTATTCAGCAGGTGATCTCTGTATCGCTAGTGAAATCAGAGAAGCTAAAAATTGATTTGGATTCCATTAAAAATGAAGTACGAACTGCAGTGGAAAAGGAGGAAAAGAATCAACTGGGTCTGTTCGGAGAAAATAGTATTTCATGATCGTGAAAAAGCAGTAAGGATATGAGAAAATGAAAATCAGAATCGCCATATCTATAAATGAGAATTGAATTTCCTAAGAATTTTCCCCCTCGCTCCAGCTCAGAAATTAGTTTCAGAGTAGCAAACATCTCGCCGTGGCATTCAAACCGAGCGCTATTGGGGAGTTTATCAGGGATTGTTGAAGGTTTTTTCCTCTATAAAAATTAATCCTCTACGAGTGTAAATACCTTTTTCTTTTCCTCTGTTCGCTTTTTAATTTTTGGTTGGGTATTATTTAGTGGTTTTCTTGGTTTGAGCTCATTGGCTTTTCTTATTTTCTTTTTCTTCTGCTTATCCCACCAAATAAGATACCCACTAATGGGGAGAAAGGCAAAAAACAGCGCGCAAATAAAAGCAATGATCTTAGTTGGAATCCCGTAAATACTTCCAACGTGCATATCATAATTGGAATGCCTCCACTTTTCACTCAACAATTTCTCATCATGTGTGAAAGTATCATATTGCTCTCCGTTTTTCGGATCATAATAGTAATAGTCGTTCGTATTCCACCACGAATCTTTTCTATTGTAGTAAATCCCAGCGGAAATTCTGCCTTTATCCATTGTAGCTTTAGGTACCGAAAAGTAGATCTTGGTCCATTCTCTATGCTTCGTAAGTGCATCTAAATACGCGATATCCATGCCATCCAAATAGTTTGACTCATCAATTTTTGGTGGCTCAGGGAAAACAAAAATTTCTTTCGGATCGTCTCCCAGCAATCGGACGATTCCGTCCTTCCACCAGGAATAAGACCAAACCAATCCAGTTGTGGCAAAAAACAGAATGAACAAATACGTATATGCTCCCCCAACGGCATGAAGGTCCCAATTTACTCGTTTAAAGGCAGCCTTCCATTTTATTTTCAATCGTTGCTTAAGAGATCTTAAGGTCTTTGGCCACCAGATCACTAGCCCACTTATAGCCATAACAATCATAATTAAGCCAGCGACACCAATAATTTTAGATCCCAATTTATATTCTAATAACAATGTTTGATGTAGAAAGCGGGACAGCGTAATCCAATCGGTGCGTTTATCAATATGACCGGTTACTTGCCCAGTATATGGATTCACAAAAACAGTGAGGTAATGTTCTATTCCCGAGGGCCATGTCCATCCTGGTTCTTCTGCTTTTTTGTAACTTCTCCATGCATAGTTTCGGTTAGGATCATTTTCAACAAGCAAAAAGTTAAATTCTTTCCCTGGATAAGCACTTGAAACATTCTGATGTAATGTGCTTACTGGAAGAATACGCTTCCCTTCATCTTGATTGTAAATGATTTCGGAATAATACCAGTTTGTCAATTCTGCTTGCCAGACAAAAATAGCTGCTCCTAGCATACTGATAAAGATGATTAATCCAGAAAGAAGCCCAACCCAAAGGTGAAGCCAAGCAATTGTTTTTTTGATGGATATTCTTTTCATGTGTATAAGAGTCTGATTTGAGTTGCACATATGAAATTCACAATAGAACGCACCAGCGAACCGTTTCATCCGTCATTTAGAATAAATTTACTTTTGAATCTTTACGCTTATTTCTCGATACAACTTCGTATACTGACTTTGTTATAATCCGATTCTCTTTATTTTGTTCAAAAAAACATGGGTACCTTTAAAAGGTCAGTTTAAGAATTTGAGGTAGCGATTTTTTTCTGAGACAAGAAGTCAAAAACGGAGTTTAGCAGAGTTAAATAAGTATTTTGATCACGAAGTATCAGGAAAAAAGATCATCTCGAAAATTGAAAGGGGTTTTTAGAGGTGCCCACATATAAATATAAGTTGGCAAAAAAATAAAGGGAGTATCTACCAAAATAACCTTACTCAGTGAAAATAATAATCAACGATCAGTAGATCTTAGCATGAAAAATTCGGGTGTTGTTCATAGAGATGATGTAACACGCTGAATAGGAGGTAATTGATATTGAATGAGAGAACAACATCGTTCACCAGATTTGAGGAATCAAAAATCATTCAATATGAATATTAAACTGCTA
>JBCCLN010000235.1:0-6442 GCA_039026865.1 Bacteroidota bacterium
AGTTATGGTGCAGTAGAGGCCGTTTTTAACACGGTTAGGTAAATAACCTTGATGCAGTCAGGCTCTGGCTGTCGGTGACCCGAAAATTGATTCAAGAAATCCTAAGGTAGGCCACTAAAATTTATGCGTCAGCCGACAGCCAGAGCCTGACTGCATCAAGGTTATTTACCTAACCGTGTTAAAAACGGCCTCTACTGCACCATAACTCAAACTTATCAATGTATTTTGTTTTAGGGAAAAACCCTTTTTTTGGATGACTGGATGATTCCCCAGAAATAGTAGCGGGCTGACTCAAGTTACGGATTTACTGTAGTTTACTATTTATACCGAATGATTGTTGATTCCTCAAATTTGGGGAACGATGTTGTCCTCTCATTCGAAATCAATTATCTCATATTGATAATATTACATCATCTCAATGAATAACACCTGAATTTCTCGGATTAATAAAATCGGATAATCTTTTTCTGTTAAAAACACAATTAATACTGCTAATAGAAATTTACAGAACTAATGAAAATTTCTAATTCGTAGTCGGGTAAAAGACTAGTAGTCAAATAGCAAATAATTTCCTTACTTTTGCCGATCTCAAAAAAGAGCATTAACATAGGCATGGCACTAATAGGAATTTTGCGTAACAAGATGGGAAAGATAGTGGTAGGAGCAATCATGGTTACTATGATCGCTTTTATTGGAACTGATCTTATAGGTAATTCTATTCTTTTTGGTGGAGGTAGAAACCAAGAAATAGCAGAGATGGCCGGTGAAGCCATTAGCAACACACAATTCCAAAACAAGGTTGATGAACTTTCTTATAATTTCGCCCTGAACGCCGGAAGAAACCCGGTACAACAAGAAATAGATCAAATTAGAATTCAAGCTTGGAACGCTTTAGTATTGGATCAGGTATATCAAGAACAATTTGACCAACTTGGATTAGTTGTGACTAATGACGAGTTGGTGGATATGGTACAAGGTTCGAACGTTAGTCCACAGATAAAGCAGTTTTTCGGAGATAAAGAAACAGGGGCGTTTGATAAATCAAATGTGACAAATTTTCTTGCCTCTTTACAACAGGCACAGCCTCAACAAAGAAATGCATGGATTACTTTTGAGCAGTCGCTAATTCCTAATCGTTTGGTTGAAAAATACAGCAATCTTTTAGCAAAAACCAATTATGTTACTAAATATGAAGCAAAAGATGAGTACATCAGCCAAAATGCGAATTTTAGTATTAGTTATGTTTTTGTTCCTTTCCTAGGTGTTTCCGATTCTGTTGTATCCGTATCGGAGAATGAGCTTGAAGACTACATCAATAGTCACCGATCTGAATTTCAAAGAGAAGAGACCAGAAGTCTGGAATATGTCTCTTTCTCAATCATTCCTTCCGCCAGTGATTCAACGGTTGCTCAAAAAGAAATTATAGATCTAAGAGAAAGAATAGCCACTGTAGACAACGATTCGTCATTTGTGAGCATTAATTCTGATGATCCTTATTCCTTTATCACTTATAATGAAGATAATCTTCCTGATTCACTCCAAGGTAAGAAAGTAGGATATATTACTGAGCCCGCCATTATAAACGGAGCATACGAATTTTACAAGTTATCAAGGATAGATAAGGTTTCTGCTGATAGTTCTTTATACCGAGTTGGAAAAGTCAGAAAGGATATTAGCCTATATATTTCGGACGAAACCATCAATGAAGTATATCGTGAAGCGGATCGCTTTGCTGCGTCTGTTGGAAACCTTGAAGAATTTAGGAATCTAGCCAAAAATCAAGGACTTAGCATCAATAAAGGAACAGGTATAGATAAAAATGCACAAAGAGTAGGAAGGTTGGTAGATGCGCGAACGTTAGTCCTTTGGTTGTACAATGATGGCGAGTTAGGAGCTGTATCTGACGTGAGAGAAATAGGCGATCAATATATTGTGGCTGCTATGACAGCACTGCAAAAAGAAGGAGTAGCTAACCTGGAAGATGTACGAAATCAAGTAAAAAGAAAAGTAAAGAATGAGAAAAAAGCAGAGGTAATTATCTCTAAACTAAATGGGCTAGATGCTTCTGATATAGAATCTATAGTGATTGCATATGGAGACGAAGCAAAAAACGGAAGCGCTGATTTTCAACTCTTCTCGAATAATATTACAGGTATAGGTTACGCTCCTGAAGTAGTTGGGTTGTCTCTGGCTCTAGACGAAGAGGAGATGACCAGGGCATTTGCAGTGCAGGATGGTGTTGCTTTAATAAAGCTGACGGGAAAAGACATTCCTGAAGATTTAGAAGATTATTCTTCCTATACTATTCAGGTTTCTCGGAAAAGGTTAGGATCAAATTCACTCTTGGCTGACTTCCCTCTTTCTTACTTTAGAATTTTTATCTCTGGAAAAATAGACGATGCCATTAAGGAATTTGCAGAAATTGAAGATATGAGGTATAAATTCTTCTAGGGAAAATCTTGAAATGTTTAAAAGCAGTTTTTTAAAAATCAGAAGTGATTTTCCTGTTTTGAAAGGAAATCGATAAAGTCCCACCATCATGTGATTTTGACTAATCCGGATTAAAAAGAGTAAGAGTAAATATTCAGTTTGAAATAAGTGATTGATTCAGCGAGTGTCACTTAGCCATTAATTCAAATATATTTAGCCCGCTCCCAGTATTCATTCATCTCTTTTAGCGTCATCTCCCCTATATTGTTTCCGTCCTTTTTAGATTCAGATTCAAGGTATTGAAAGCGCTTAATAAATTTTTTATTTGTCCGTTCAAGGGCCTCCTCAGGATTTATTTTCACAAACCTGGCATAATTTATCAAAGAGAAAATAAGATCACCGAACTCACCCACTTGCTTTTCCTTGTCTTTCTCTTCTTGAAACTCTCTCATCTCCTCTAGGACTTTCTCCCATACCTGATCTTGATTATCCCAATCAAATCCTACTCCTTTCACCTTTTCTTGTATACGCATAGCTTTCACCAAAGCAGGCAATGATTTTGGAACTCCGCCCAAAACAGATTGCTTGCCCTTTTCCTTCAGTTTAATTTTTTCCCAATTGGCTTTGACCGCGGATTCGTCTTCCGCATTCACATTGCCATAAATGTGTGGATGCCGTCTTATAAGTTTTTCACAAACCTGATTTAACACATCAGCCACATCAAAAGAATTTTGTTCGCTTCCGATTCTGGCATAAAAAACCAAGTGCAACATTAGGTCGCCGAGTTCTTTTTTCACTTCCTCCGGATCGCCTTCCATAATCGCGTCAGATAGCTCAAACGTTTCTTCTATAGTCAGGTGTCGTAAGCTCTTCATGGTCTGTTTCTTATCCCATGGGCAGTTCTCCCTAAGCTCATCCATGATCGTTAATAATCGATCAAACGCTTCAATTTTAGCTTTGCGATTTGAGTCTGGTGTAGATAATAGTTTTTTCATTTTAAAATGAATTCTAAAACAATCCTTTTTGTTACCGTTTAATGCTGTAGCAAATTGTTTAACTTTATATTAAAACTATAGGTAAATGCAAGTTGTATTATTAGGAATTGGAATTTTTGCTTTGTTTTTTATTGGACTCTCTGTTAGAATCTTTCTCAAAAAAGATGGAGAATTTAAGGGTACCTGTGCGTCACAGAATCCTTATTTGAACAAAGAAGGTGCATCTTGCGGCTTTTGTGGAAAAACAGTTAAACCCGGGCAAGACTGTGCAGACTCCGACTCAGAAGTGGATAAAGTGTTAGCCAAGTTCTAACTCAGTAAGTTTTTCACTTTTTCCGGGATTTTCTATCTTCGCGCACCATTTTGAAAAGATAATCACCTTGACACTTATCAAATCAATTTCAGGCCTTCGCGGAACGATTGGAGGGAAGGCTGGAGAAAATTTGTCTCCATTAGATGTGGTTAAATTCTCAGCGGGTTATGGTACTTGGCTGTTAGAAGAACATGAATCATCTACGGTAGTAATCGGCAGGGATGCTCGTCCTTCCGGTGTTTCATTCGCTCAGTTGGTAGCTAATACACTGGTGAACCTCGGCATTAATGTGATAGATTTAGGTCTAAGTACCACCCCTACAGTAGAACTAGCAGTGTTAGCAGAAAAAGCCCAAGGTGGTATCATGCTTACTGCCAGCCATAATCCTATGGGATGGAATGCTTTGAAGCTGCTTAATGATAAAGGTGAGTTCATCACAGCAGAAGAAGGGAAAAGAGTACTCGAATTATCTGATTCGGATATTGAGTTTGCTATAAGTCAGAAATTCGGAAAGTATCAAACGAATGATTCATATATTCAATATCACATCGATCAGGTTTTGAACCAAAGACTGGTAGAAGTAGATGTGATCAAGGAGGCCAAATTGAAGGTCGTTGTAGATGCAGTGAATAGTACCGGCGGCATATCGGTTGTTCCCTTATTAAAACAACTGGGAGTTGAAGTAAAAGAATTGTACTGTGAACCAACTGGAAACTTCCCACATGATCCTGAACCTTTACCCGAAAACCTCCAACAGATAAAAAATGAAATAAAAAATGGACAATATGATCTTGGGATTGTGGTAGATCCGGATGTGGATCGACTTGCATTAATAACAGAGGATGGTGAAGTATTCGGTGAAGAATATACACTTGTAGCTGTGGCTGATTATGTACTGACTCATAAAAAAGGGAATACTGTTTCAAACCTTTCTTCTAGTAGGGCACTAAAAGATATCACAGAAAAGCACGGATGCGAATACAGTTCCTCTGCTGTAGGAGAAGTACACGTTGTAGCTAAAATCAAAGAAACGAAAGCGGTAATTGGAGGCGAGGGGAACGGAGGAGTTATTGTGCCAGAGCTTCATTACGGAAGGGATGCCTTGGCCGGGATAGCTTTGTTTTTATGTCATTTAGTTAAGTTTGGTAAGAGCGCATCTATGTTAAGAGCTAGCTATCCTAATTACTATATGTCAAAAAACAAAATAGAACTTGCACCAGAAATTGACGTGGATAATGTCTTGGACACTATCAAAGAAAAATACAAAAACAAACCAATCAACACGATCGATGGTGTAAGAATTGAATTCGACCAGGAGTGGGTCCATTTACGAAAGTCTAATACAGAACCGATTATTCGTATTTTTGCAGAATCAGAAAGTCAGAATACCGCAGAGCATTTAGCCCAAAAGCTAATTGCAGATATAAAAGAATTGATTTCGTAGCCTGGATTTGCTATATTTAATAAAATGAAGAACGAAGATAAAATAGTAGAATCCTTTGCAAAACTGGATTTTTGGTTCAAATCGAGGCGTTCAGAATTTCAAAAACGTAGTTTACTAGTCGTAAATGAGGCTTTTGAAATTTTGAGTAACGAAGAGTTGGGTCAAAAGGCAGGTTTTTCAAAGGATTCTAGGAGAACTCCTTTCATAAATGATGCATAGGCAAAACTTCTCTGTCGAAGAAATGATAGGAATAAAAGTGGAAATAGGAGCAATAAAATCGGAGATAAAAAAGGTTGCCTTAATCCAGGAAAAGCAAGAAAAGCTAATGTATAAGCTCTTTGAAATCACACCTAAATTTCATCAGACAATAAATATAGAAAACCTCAGGAATGGATCTGTTATTTTAAAAATACATCAGTAACTAATGAATGTTTACTTAGATAATGCCGCCACGACTCCATTAGATGAGGAAGTGTTTGAGGCGATGAAACCTTATATGCTGGAGCATTTTGGCAATCCCTCGTCTATTCATGCTCATGGAAGGCAGGTAAGGAGCGCCATTGAGAGATCACGAAAAAAAGTAGCAGAACTATTAAATGCCTCTCCTGCAGAAATTTTCTTCACCTCAGGCGGAACAGAAGCTGATAACACGGCAATTCTTTGCACAATAAGCGAAAAAAATATAGAACACGTCATTACCTCCAAAATTGAGCATTATGCAGTCCTTCATACAGTTCAATCTATCGAAAAACGTGGAGTTAAAGTCACCTATTTAACTCTTGATGATAAAGGAACAATTGACTATGCACATTTAGAAGATTCGCTAAGGTCCAACCCTAAATCACTGGTAACGCTAATGCATGGAAACAATGAAATAGGAAATCTTCTTCACATTGAAAAAATTAGTGACTTATGTAAAGAATATGATGCTATTTTTCATTCCGATACTGTCCAAACTATAGGGCACTATACACATGATTTGGAAGAACTAAAACTTGATTTTGCTGTAGGATCTGCACATAAATTTCATGGACCAAAAGGAATTGGTTTTCTATACATCAATCACAAGAATAAAATTCATCCCTTTATTTATGGTGGTGCGCAAGAAAGAAACATGCGAGGAGGCACTGAAAACGTATGTGGTATCGTAGGATTGACCAAAGCATTGGAAATAGCCTATGCAGGGATGGAAGATCATAAACAACATATTGAAGGTTTGAAAATAAGAATGATCAAAAAGCTTCAGCAAAAAGTGGATGG
>JBCCLN010000236.1:0-6402 GCA_039026865.1 Bacteroidota bacterium
AAAACATATATTTATAGAAAAAGGAACATTCCAATGCAAATTTGGAAAAAATTCGCATATTTCGATATCTATAAGTAGCAATATTAAAATAGTACAAAATTAACTTCATTAATTTATTTATTTATTCGGTTTTAACAAACGCTATTAGAACATCCAACCACCAAAGAATAGAAGTTTTTGAATCTTAGATTTTATTTTGCTGTAACTACGTTACTTTTTTTCTGTCTTCTGGATTTCTCAATGATTTTCGTATTTTACTCAATCATTTTTCCTTCTCATTTCTTGTTTTAGCTCGTTTATGAGGTTTTTCTAGTGAATCAGTTCATTTCACAGTTACATATAGGGCTAGGGGTAACATAGATAGTTTGGAAGATACTGTTCGTGTTGAATCGCTGGGGAGTTTCTTAGCGGTCTTTGCTGCGGCTATTCGTAATTGGAACTTAATTTTCATAAACATAGAAGTATACCCAGATCTTACCGCGAAGATGGATTTTTTGTCCTTTCTTTTCTGAATTCTTGGAATGTTTACGCTTCTTGATATCCTTTTTCAATGTATCTGACCAGATTTTAATTGGTAACTTTTAGGAACAGGTTAGGGTTGGATCGTAAATCAGAAAAGAATCATTGGCTAATGATTTGTTTTTAGCATTTAAAATTTGCCAATAGAAGAACTATTTGTGATTTAGGCCAAGGCCTTTAACCCGAAAAATTCGGGTGTTATTCATTGAGATGATGTAACGTGTTGAATATGAGGTAATTGATTTTGAATAAGATGACAAAATCGTTCCCCAAATTTGAGGGATCAAAAATCATTCAATATGAATATAAAACTATGGTAAATCAATTACTTGAATCAACCCGCCACTATTTGTGGTGAATAATGTGGGTTAAGAATAATTTTACCAAAGAAAGGAATGAAATTGGCCAGATAAGAAAATTTCAATAATTCAGCAATAGCTGATTAAAGAGATCACCTGGCTTTATTAACCCAGGTAATGGTATAGCTCTTATTTTATTTTATCTACAATTGCCTCGAATGCTTTAGGCTCATTCATTGCAAGGTCGGCAAGTGCTTTTCTATTGATTTCGATTCCTGCAGCGGCAAGTTTACCCATAAACTGAGAATAGGATAATCCATGCTCTCTTGCTCCGGCGTTGATACGCTGGATCCAAAGTGCTCTAAATTCTCTCTTTTTTGCTCTTCTATCTCGGTATGCATAGGTCCATCCTTTTTCGATGGCGTTTTTGGATACGGTCCAAACATTTTTTCTTCTGCCAAAGTATCCTTTGGCATGCTTCATCATTTTCTTTCGCTTCGTCCGGGAAGCAACGTGATTTACTGATCTCATTTTTCTTTTTTTACTATTTGGCGATCTTATCGTATTTTGAAGCTTTAGATGATACTTCTAAATCAATTCAAGAAGCCAATTTTCAAAACATAAAATATTTACCAAACTGCTTATCTATTAATTTTTAATGCATTATAAGGAATTCCTTTAAAAAAACCGCCTTTTGACTCAGCTCTTCATGACCCAAAGTTCCAAAGCCTCATTTATGACCGGTAAACTACGTTTTTGAAATTCCGAAAGCCTCGATATGAACCAAAAATCCAGTTTTGCAAAGGATTCTATAAATTCAACAAAGCCTTGATGTTTTTCTCATCCGACTTGTCAACCAAAGTCATATACCCAAGGTTACGCTTTTGCTTTGTTTCTTTCTTGGTCAAGATATGATTTTTAAATGCATGTTTTCTTTTAATCTTTCCTGTGCCTGTCAGCTTAAATCTCTTCTTGGCACTTGAATTTGTTTTTAACTTAGACATGGTACTATTTCTAACTTTACTCAATTACTTTTTTGATGTTTTCGGTGCGATGAATAAGTTCATACGTTTTCCTTCCATTTTTGGTAGTTGCTCTACTTTTCCATATTCTTCCAAGGCTTGTGCAAACTTTAGCAGCAAAATTTCCCCTCTGTCTTTAAAAACAATGGTACGTCCATAAAAATGAACGTATGCTTTCACTTTAGCGCCATCACTTAAAAACTTCTTTGCATGATTCAGTTTGAAATTGAAGTCGTGGTCATCTGTATTTGGCCCAAAGCGAATTTCTTTGATGACTGTCTTTTGAGCTTTCGCTTTAATCTCCTTTTGTTTTTTCTTTTGTTCGTATTTAAACTTAGAATAATCAATTACTTTACATACCGGTGGGTCTGCTTTAGGTGAGATTTCAACTAGATCCAAACTTTGTTCTTCAGCAATTTTCAGTGCCTGATTGATAGGATAAACGTTTACCTTGACGTTATCACCAACTACTCTCACCATTTGCGCTGTTATTTTATCATTTACCTTATAAGGCTCTTCTTGTCTTACCCGTGATGGCCTTTTCTTTCTTAGTTTAGCGATTGTACTCCTTTATTTTGATTGAACATTTTGAAGTAATGCGCAAATATGGATATTATTTGAAGGTTATCAAAGATTAACCCATCTGTTCGGCCACTTTCTGTGCAAAGAAAGAAACAAACTCTTCAGATCTCATACTGCCCATATCACCCTCACTATGCTTACGAAGAGCAATTGATTTCGAGTGTACCTCCTTTTCTCCAACAATTAGCATGTAGGGTATTTTCTTTATTTCTGCGTCTCTTATTTTCTTGCCAATCTTTTCATCTCGCTGGTCTATATAGCCTCTAATGTCATTTTCTTGCATATGAAGGAATACCTCTTTCGCATAATCATGATATTTCTCAGAGATAGGGAGTATAGCAATTTGCTCGGGGGTTAACCACAGAGGGAATTCTCCGGCGCAGTTCTCTATTAAAATTGCAATGAATCGCTCCATTGACCCGAAAGGCGCACGGTGGATCATAACCGGACGGCGTTTTTGGTTATCACTCCCTACGTATTCCAATTCAAACCTTTCTGGCAGGTTGTAGTCTACCTGTATCGTTCCTAGTTGCCACTTTCTTCCTAATGCATCCCTAACCATAAAATCTAGTTTTGGCCCATAGAAAGCAGCTTCTCCGAATTCTACTACGGTATCTAAACCCTTTTCATCAGCAACTTCCTGTATTTCTCGTTCTGCTCTCTCCCAATTCTCTTTTTTACCGATATACTTATCAGGTTTTTCAGGATCTCTCAAAGAAACCTGAGCTGTAAAGTCGGCAAATCCTAATGAACTGAAAACATAAAGCACTAAATCAATGACTTTGGCAAATTCCTCTTTGACTTGTTCATGCCTGCAGAAAATATGTGCGTCATCTTGTGTGAATCCTCGAACTCTGGTAAGACCATGCAGTTCACCACTTTGCTCATATCTATAAACCGTTCCAAACTCTGCATATCTTATAGGCAGATCTTTATAAGACCTAGGTTTAGATTTATAAATTTCGCAGTGATGTGGACAGTTCATTGGTTTAAGCAAAAACTCTTCATCCTTTGCCGGTGTATGAATAGGTTGGAATGAGTCTTCTCCATATTTTGCATAGTGACCGGAAGTAACGTAGAGTTCTTTTGCTCCGATGTGTGGTGAAACCACCTGATCATACCCTGCTTTGAGCTGTGCCTTTCGTAAGAAATTTTCTAACCGCTCACGCAATACCGCTCCCTTGGGCAACCAAAGCGGCAGACCTTTCCCTACCTTTTCAGAGAATGTAAATAAGTCAAGCTCTTTTCCAATTTTTCTATGATCTCTAAGCTTAGCTTGCTCAAGAAGTTCCAAATACGCTTTTAGTTCTTTCTGTTTAGGAAAAGTAATTCCGTAAAGCCGGGTAAGTTGTTTTCGGTTTTCATCTCCACGCCAGTAGGCACCGGCCACATTCAATATTTTCGCTGCTTTAATGAATCCTGTATTCGGGATGTGAGGTCCTTTGCATAAATCGGTAAAATCGCCCTGTGTGTAAAACGTTATGTCTCCATCATCTAGCCCATCAATCAATTCCAGCTTGTATTCATCGCCTTTCTTTTCATAGTGCGTAATGGCGTCTGGTTTGGAAATCTCTTTACGAATGTAATTGTTTTTTTGGCGTGCCAACTCGAGCATCTTATCTTCAATTACTTTCAGGTTTTCAGCATCAAAGTTTTGATCGCCGAAATCTACGTCGTAGTAAAAACCATCTTCAATAGGTGGACCTATCCCTAACTTGACTCCAGGATATAAAGCCTCTAGAGCTTCTGCCATTAAATGAGAAGATGAATGCCAAAATGTAGACTTTCCTTCTTTATCGCGCCAGGTCAAAAGCTGTAAATCAGCATCATATTCAATGGATCTAAACGAATCACGGACTTCTCCATTTACTTTAGCTGCGAGTACATTCCGAGCAAGACCTTCGCTAATACTCTGCGCAACTTCTAATGGAGTGACCCCTTTTTTATAGTTTCTTCGTGAACCGTCAGGTAAAGTAATGGTGATTCGATCACTCATTCAATCGTTAATTTTTGTTGATTCAATCTGTTAATAGCGGAACCTTATTTTCCTTAAGTTTTTAGCGCTGCAAAAATGCAATTTTTCGTTGGATCTGAATGATCTTATTACTTATGGATGTATCAGTGGAATCAATAATTAATGCCTTTTCAAAATGAGAGAGTGAGGTCGATAACCAGCCTCTTTCTTCATAAATAATCCCTTTGTTTTTGTAAGCCTGAAAATTCATAGAATCCATTATAAGGATAGAATCCAAATACATAATTGCAGAGTCCCAGATAAAATCTTTCCTGTAAAGATCGGAAATATAAAAAAAGATAGTATCCTGTTTTTCGAGAGGTTTTAACTTATTTCTGGCATAATCATATAGCCCCTCTTCAGTATATAATTTTGCTAACTCAATTGCCAGTTCCTCTCTCATAGGTTGTAATGAAAAATACGTTTCAAGGGTCTCGATCCCTCTTCGTAAATAGCCAAGATGTAGTAAAATTTCTCCATAATTCAACATTAAAGCATGAGAGCTATCTAGTTTGGATACTTTTCCCAAGTAATACGTTGCCATTAAAGTGTCAGCCATTTCAAAGTATTTTTCTGACACAAATGCTAAATCTTCCGTTTGCATACCATCTTTAAGCAATTGATTTATGTGGAGTACAGCCTTATTTCTTTCCCCCAGACTTATCAAACTTTCGATAAGTGGTTTTCTAAATTTTTTACTCAAATGGTATTCTTCATCCATTTCACTTATAAAATCCACAACAGATTGAAAGCGCTGATTAGCAGAATAGTACGCTATGTATTGCTGAGCCAATTGATTGGTTATGCCATAATTTGATTTGTATTGGTCTAATGCATCTAAGCATCCTCCTGGCCAATTTAACTGCTCACAATAGAAGATTTTTTGCTCTAAAAGGTTAGGGTTTCTTGAATCTTTTTTGAGTTTCTCATTTATTCTAGATAGTGCTTTTGAATAAAAATCCGTTAACTTGGGAATGAATATTTCTTGGGATCTCCTTTCCGAACAAGAAAAAATCATCAAAAACAACCAAGTCAAAAACGATATTTTCATAAAGTCAAAGTTAGCCTATGAAGATTCGATTTATTGTTTTGTTGAGTATTGTGTTTTTATAATACTTGCATTTATCCGCTGAATCTGGAATGCTCATTAAAAAATTTGTCTATTCCACTTCGGCTTGGTTGGTGTAGTAGCGTTTAACCCGAAATTTCAAGACATTGCACCGCTGAGGTGGCTATGTAGCATAAAATAGCGAACTAAAAGTATTTTTGTAAGTTTTTGATTTTCAAATAGTCACATTTTAGTTAGATGGAAAAATTCGAGTGTTATTTATTGAGATGAGGTAACACGTAGAATAGGAGAATCCTTTGAAAAAACCCGCCCTTTTGGACCAACTCTTCGTTACTCAAAATTTCAAAAGCCTCATTTACGACCAGTAAACTACGTTTTTGAAATTCTGAAAGCCTCGATTTGAACCAAAAATCCAGTTTTGCAAAGGTTTCTCTGAGATAATTGATTTCAAATGAGAGGACAACATTGTTCCCCAAATTTGAAGGAATCAAAAATCATTCACTATGAATATTCAATTACGGTAAATCAATTACTTGAATCAACCTGCCACTAGTTGTGGTGAGTCATCCTGTCTAACTTGGCACCAGTTCATTCATTAGATCACAAAAAATGCAGCATGAAATATCTCTTTTAAAACTAATAGTATCCTATACAGGGTAATAGCCTCTCGAAACCACATCAATATCCATTTATGGTTTTACCCTAAAGCTGCCAAGAGAAGGTAGTTGAGTACTTACATTATTTCATACGGGATTTAACCCGAATTTCAAGACATTGCACCGCTAAGGCGGCTATGTAACATAAAATAGCTAACTAAAAGTGCTTTTGTAAGTTTTTGATTTTTCAAATAGTTGCATTTTTAGTTAGATGGAAAAATTCAGGTGTTATTCATTGAGA